>SKVI01000345.1 GCA_007129525.1 Gemmatimonadota bacterium
GCCGCCAGGAGCTGCCGGAAGGAGACCCCGGCATCTTCCAGGAGCACGAGCTCGGTGGACGGTCCGTAATCCGGAATGTACCCGGCACCCGTTCCGAACACCAACGAGCCGCCGGCGCCCACGAAGGCGGCCACCGCGTCAACGGCCTCCGACACCCGACCGGCCACCGCCTCGCTCCGCTCCCCCTCCTCCGGCATCGAAGCCAGGGTGAGCGATGGGATGAGGGCGACTCCGCGCCCGGCCAGATCCCGGGCCTGCTCCACGCCCATGCCGCCGTCCCCTCCCGGCACCCAGCCTCCCGGCTCGACGGTGGCCGGAAGACCCTCGCCATGGGGGAGGATCCGTGGGCCCGGTACCTGGAGACCTCCGATGCGGTGCAGGAGCGGAGCCAGCTCCTCCGCCGATGAACCCGTCTCCACCACGGTGGTGAAGCCGAAGCGGGAGAAGCGCTGACGGAGCGCTGCAGCCAGCTCCTCGTCGGTTCCCGTCTCGGCCGCGTCCAGGAGCTGGTCGTCGACCCAGACGTCGGCGTTCCAGAAGCCGGGAAGCACCGAGAGACCGGTGGCATCGACCCGGCGGGCCGCCGGAGGGATCTGCACCTGACCCCTCTCCCCCACCGCCTCGATGACACCCTCCAGCACCACGACCACGCCGTCGTCCAGAGGCTCGGCGTCAGGCGAGCTGAAGACGAGCCCGCCCATGATGGCCACCACGCCGTCGCCCTCCCAGTCGTCTCCCGGAATGTCGTCGGCGCACCCGACCGTCATCAGCCCGCTCAGCGTCAGGACCCCCAGCAGGGCCAGCTTTCGCATCATCCGTGCCTCGCGTTCCCTGGCTTTCGATACCGCACTCTCCCCTTCTCCGCCGAATCTGGCGGGGTTCCCCTCGCCCCGAAAGTCCGCGCCCCCGAGGAACCGAAGGCTGGGACGGGGTAGCAGTTCGCCATGCGTACCGCCCCTACCGGCCCCATCCAGGAAGAGGAGGCCCTCGGCAAGGCCTACGACGCCCGGCTCATGCGGCGTCTGCTGCGCTATCTGTCTCCGTACAAGTGGAAGGTGGCCCTGGCCGTCTTCCTTCTGGTGTCGGCGGCGGGCCTGCAGATCATCGGCCCGTGGCTGATCCAGATGGCCCTGGACGACGCCGTGCCGGCCGGCGACGGCGAACTGTTGGCCACGCTGGCCATCGCCTACCTGGTGGCCACCGTGGCCACCTTCGGCTTCCAGTACGCCCAGGAGATCGTCACCACCTGGCTGGGGCAGTCAGTGATGTACGACCTCCGCACGGAAATCTTCGAACGCTTGCAGGCGCTGGATCTCCAGTTCTACGATCGGAATCCGGTGGGCCGGCTCATGACCCGCATCACCTCCGACGTGGAGACGCTGAACGAGCTCTTCAGCTCGGGAGTGGTGGCCATCTTCGGCGACCTCTTCACCCTCCTCTTCATCATCTCGGCCATGCTGCTCATGGACTGGCAGCTCGCCCTGGTGACCTTCGCGGTGCTCCCCCTGGTGGCATGGGCGGCCTTCGTCTTTCGGAGCCGCATTCGCCACGCGTACCGGGACATCCGGGTGCGGCTGGCCCGGATCAACGCCTTCCTCCACGAGCGGGTCACCGGAATGCAGGTGGTCCAGCTCTTCAACCGGGAAGAGGCCGACGCCCGGGAGCTGGACCGGATCAACCAGGACTACCTGGAGTCCCACCTCCGCTCCATCACCTACTACGCCCTCTTCTTTCCGGTGGTGGAGCTTTTCACCGCCATCGCCCTGGCCCTCATCATCTGGTACGGAGGCTTCGCCATCCTGCAGGAGGCCACCTCGGTGGGAGTGGTGACTGCATTTCTCCTCTACGCCCGGCGCTTCTTCCGTCCCATCCAGGACCTGTCCGAGAAGTACAACATCCTCCAGGGGGCCATGGCCTCCTCCGAGCGGATCTTCCAACTGGTGGACCGGGAACCGGCCATCCAGGATCCTCCGAACCCCCGGTCCTTCGGGCCGGAGGTCCGCGGCGAGATCGAGTTCCGGGACGTGTGGTTCGCCTACGGATCGCTGGAGAGCGGGGAGCCGGACTGGGTGCTCAAGGGGGTCAGCTTCCGGGCCCGCCCAGGCGAGAAGCTCGCCCTGGTGGGCCACACCGGCGCCGGAAAGACCACCATCATCAACCTCCTCATGCGCTTCTACGACCCGCAGAAGGGCGAGATCCTCCTGGACGGGATCCCCATCCGGGAGGTGTCGCAGCGCTCGCTCCGCAATCGGGTCGGACTGGTGCTGCAGGACGTCTTCCTCTTCAGCGATGACGTCAGCTTCAACATCCGCATGGGCGAGGAGGGGATTTCCGACGAAGAAGTTCGGAAGGCGGCACGGGAGGTGGGCGCCGCTCCCTTCATCGAGCGACTGGAGAACGAATACGGCCAGCCGCTGGGGGAGCGGGGCGCCTCCCTCTCGGTGGGCGAACGCCAACTCATTTCCTTCGCCAGGGCCCTGGCGTTCGATCCGCAGATCCTGATCCTGGACGAGGCCACCAGCTCCGTGGACTCGGAGATCGAAGAGCAGATCGAGGCCGCCACGGCCCGGATCATGGAGGGCCGCACCTCCATCGTCATCGCCCACCGCCTCTCCACCGTGCAGGGCGCGGACCGCATTCTGGTTCTCCACCAGGGTGAGCTGAAGGAGGAGGGCACCCACGACGAGCTCCTGGCCAAGGGCGGCCTCTACGCCCGCCTCCACGAGCTCCAGTTCGCACCAGTCACCACCTCCTGATCCCCATCCCGCGCCTGGCATGAGCCAGATCGAACCCGTCACGGAGGAGATGCGCCGACGCACGGACGCCCTCTCGGAGCGGGTGTACGAGGTGGTGGCCGGCGAGGAGGACGACCGGGCCTGCGAGGCGATCCCGGAGGAAGCGTGCCAGGAGGTGCCGGGCAACTTCCTCCTGAACGCC
>SKVI01000043.1 GCA_007129525.1 Gemmatimonadota bacterium
AACGACCCATCCCCTGGGCAGCAGGCTTGGCGTGAGGGACAGCGCAAAGAAGAGCGTGCCCACCAGGAGCCCCGGAATGGACAGCGACTTCTTGAAGCGCCGGATCCACTCCGGGGGCGCCCCGATGACCTGCGTGAGCGCACGAGGGGAGGCGGTCGACGCCTCGGCTTCAGGGGGCGGTGCTTTGGGCGAAGGAAGGTCGGACATCGAGCCGGTTTGTCTCCCCTGGTGGTCAGAGCGTACGGGCCAGCTCCACGAGCTGATCGAGGCAAGCGGACCAGCCGTCGTGGAAGCCCATCTCCTCGTGCCGGTCCCGGTCCTCGGGGCTGCCGTGGATGGCCCGGGCCACGTAGCGGGTGCCCTCCCCCTCCGGCTCCATGGTCACCACTGCGGTGAAGAAGGGTTCGGGAGCGGGTCGGTAGCCGGGCAGAAGCGCATCGGTGAAGACCAGTCGCCGGTGGGGGACCACCTCAAGGTAGCATCCGTCCCCGGGGAACTCCTCTCCGTCGGGGGACCGCATCACCGTGCGGAAGCGGCCGCCGGGTCGGAGGTCGATCTGGCACTCGGAGACGCTCCAGGGCGCCGGGGCGAACCATACCTTCACGTGCTCGGGCCGCGTCCAGGCCTCCCACACCAGTTCGGGCGGAACCGGGACCACCCGCTCCAGGACGAGGTCCAGCTCGGGATCGTGGGCGGGATCATGCGTGGGGCGGGTCATACGTCGAGCTCCTCGGGTTCAGGGGAAAGGGTGTTCTCGCCGCGGAGGCGGAGGAGGTAGTCGTCGAGCTGATCGAGGCGCTGCTGCCAGATGCCGCGCTGTTTGGCGAGCCAGCCTTCCGCCCGCCCCAGGGGACCCGGGGTGAGGCGATACGTGCGCACGCGACCTTCCTTCGTGCTGTCGACCATCCCGCACTCCGAGAGGATCTCGAGGTGCTGGAGGAAGGAAGGGAGGGCCATGTCGAAGGGATCCGCCAGCTCGCTCACCGCGGCCGGCCCCCGGCTCAGTCGCTCCACCACAGAACGCCGGGCCGGGTGGGCCAGGGCCCGGAAGAGAGCGTCAAGGTCGGGGTTGGGCTCGATCATGGGAGGAAGAATAGCACCTCCCAACAGTTAGGTAAAGACCTAACTGTAGATCTCCTCCATGTCGGGATGCTCGGTGGCGAAGTAGTGAACCCAGATGTAGAGGTGGTTGAGGAGGGCGATGGCCAACGCCGCCGCCGAGGTGAACCAGAGAGCCGGCACCCAGAGGATCAGGAAGCCGTAGACGTACATCCCGTTGCTGGTGTAGCGGAAGATCCCCTCCTTCACCAGCGGCAGAGATCGGTAGGAAGGGTCGAAGTGGTCCGCCCCCAGCGCCCTCCGAAAGCCGAAGTAGCGCTTCACCGAATAGAAGAGGTAGAGGGCGGGAAGAAGAGCCAGGAGTGCCAGCCCCTGGCCCAGCCACTCCGGCATGGGCATTGTGTCCCGGTTCGCCACGGCCAGGATCACTACCACGGCGACCCGCGAGAGGCCCAGCACCGCGAACCCCAGGGCGAAGAGGCTGAAGGCCCGCTGGCCCAGCCATTGGCTCAATCGCTTCCCGTAGAGCTCGAGCCGCCAGCAGAGCCACACGTACGTCTGGTGCGCCACCGGGATGACGGCGGCGAGCCAGAACCAGGCATGGCTGTCCAGTCCCAGAAACGCCCCGGTCCGAACCGGCTCCCACCGGGCCGCCAGGGCCAGCGACGGCAGGAGGAGCGTCAGCCCCAGGAGGTGAATCCACTGCCGGTGGAAGATCGCCTGGGTCACGGTGCGCATCATGGACATCTCCGGGGAGGTCTGAAGCCGGCCGGTCCCTCTGCCGTGTCGGCTTGGGCCATTGGCCGTTGGCGGGATTCGTCGTGGTGCCGGTCTCTTTGGGTTCCCATGACCCGTTCGGGGGTTCCGCGGTCTCTGCCGCCGCCCCGCGACCCTTTCGGTCGGCTCGGGGTTTCCGCAACGTGTACATGTGTGCGGCTTTTCCCCTTTCAGCGAGGCCCCCTCATGCGAACCCTGCCGATCCTTCCGGTTCTCCTCCTCCTCCTGCTCGTGCCGGCTCTTGCCGCGGCGCAGGACCACGCCGACCATCATGCCATGGCCCATCCGGCGCTGCCTGACGGGTGGATGGCCCACTTCGACCGCGCCGATGCGGCCCACGCCGCCCACATGGAGGAGGCCGACGACGGGCTCTCCTTCGAGGTCATGGAGCCGGGTTGGCACGTCACCACGGGCCCTTCGGGCATCTTCTACCGCCACGAGTTCTCAGCCCGGGACAGCTACACCCTCGAGGCTGAGATCCACCTCTTCGACCCCGGCCAGCGGCGGGAGTCCTTCGGCGTCTTCTTTGGTGGAAGCACGCTTCACGATCAGGAGGAGCAGCGCTACGGCTACTTCCTGGTGCGCCGCGACGGCAGCTACATGATCCGGGAGCGGGCGGGCACCGAAGTCCTGGACGTCCAGGGGTGGACCGACCACGAAGCCGTACCGTCGTGGGAGGCCCGGGAGGCGGGGGCCGAGACGGTGGCCTACCGGCTCGCCGTGGAGGTGGGGCCGGAGGACGTCGTCTTCCGAGTGAACGACACCGAGGTGGATCGCCGCTCCCGCAGCGCCCTTCCCGTGGACGGCCACTTCGGACTGCGGATCAACCACGGGCTGGAGCTGCACGTGAGCAGTGTGGGGGTTCGGTAGGCGCCCGAACTTCGACTGAGGGCACCAGTAGCGCCGGCAGTGTCCGGGCCTCGAGTCGGACGATCGAAGGGATGTGCCCCCGCGACTCCCTTGCCCTGATTGTCGGTTGCGCCGATGACGTGGACACCGATCGTCAGACGCTCACTTGCTCGCACGTTTGTGCCCCCCATACTTTGCGATACGATAAGTGCGGTGGAGGCTGTTTGATTGCCGTTGTCCCCGGTGC
>SKVI01000330.1 GCA_007129525.1 Gemmatimonadota bacterium
CCACGGGATCCCCCTGGCCATCAAGGACAACTACTACACCGCCGGCGTGCCCACCACCGCCAACTCCCACATCTTCCGCGACTTCGTCCCCGACTTCAGCGCCACGGCGGTCCACCGGCTGCAGCAGGCGGGCGGGGTCCTCCTGGGGAAGACCCAGATGGGCCCCCTGGCCACCACCCGGGCCCTGACTCCCGACGGCGAGGTCACCACGGTGAATGCCTGGGCCCCGGGCGAGCCCCGGATCAGCCCCGGCGGCTCTTCCTCGGGCTCGGCCACGGCGGTGGCGGCGCGGATGGCCGCCTCCTCCATCGGAACCCAGACCGGCGGCTCCATCACCGTGCCCTCGCTGGCCCAGGGGCTCACCGGGCTCAAGCCCACCATGGGACGGGTCTCCCTCTACGGGGTCATCCCCCTCACCTACACCCGGGACCACCCGGGCCCTCTGGCCCGGGATGCGCGGGATGCGGCGCTCCTCCTGCAGGCCATGGCCGGCCCCGACCCCCGGGATCCCCGGACCCAGGGTCTGCCCCCGGTGGGCGACTACCTGACGGCGGCCACTCCGGTGGACGGGTCCGGCGGCCCCGGTCTCCGCTGGCCCACCCGGATCGGGGTGCTGGCCGGCTGGGCCGATGGCGACGGCGAGGCGGCCCGGCAGCGGCGTGCCTTCCTCCGGACCATGGAAGAGGCCGGCGCCGAGCTGGTGGAGGTTGAGCTTCCGGAGCGCTGGAGCGAGCTTGGATCCGGCCTCTTCAACTCGGTGCGGCTGCCCGAGCGGAGCGAGCCCTTCCTGGAACACCTCAAGGACGACGTGCGGCTGTTCGGGGTGAGCCTCTCGTCGTGGATCAACGGGCTCTTCATTTCGGGCGACGAGTACCTGAAGGGGCAGCGGGCCAAGCTCGCGCTGCTCAGGTTGGCCCTGGACGAGTTGCTGGCCGACTGCGACGTGGTGGTGCAGACCGGGCACGTGCCCTTCGACATGATCGGGCTGCCCCTGGTGGCGCTTCCCATCGGGATGCGGGAAGAGGACGAGGAGCACCCGCGCCCCCGGGGTATCCTCCTGGGTGCCGGGCCCTTCGGCGAGGAGCGACTCCTCTCGGTGGCCGCCGCCTACCAGGCCCGCACCGACTGGCACACCCGGCGGCCGTCCGAGCCCACCGCCGGCGACGAGGCCCGCCTCACGGGTCCCCGGGCGCGGAGCCGGGGTCGGCTCGACGTGGAGACGGTGGCACGGCGTTCGCAATAGGCGTTTGCGAGTAGAGGCAGGGACTCCGCGCCCAGCCATGAAACATAGATCAACGGACATCACGTGACCGTACTCGAGGCCATCGTCCTGGGAATCATCCAGGGCATCTTCATGTTCTTTCCGGTGAGCTCCACCAGCCATCTGGTGCTGGCCCAGCACTGGCTCATCCAGCGGGGCTCGGAGATGCCTTCTCCCGACTCCCCGGAGATGATCCTCTTCGACCTGGTGGTCCACCTGGGCACGCTGGTCTCCATGGCCGTCATCTTTCGCAGCAGCCTGGCCTTCTTCCTCATGCGGCTCTGGCGGGGCCTGCGGCAGGGGTTCCGGACGCCGGGGCAGGAGGGCGCCCGGGAGCGGCTCACCCTCAAGCTGGCCCTCCTGGGCATCTTCTCGGTGGCGGTGACGGGCGCCATCGGATTTCCGTTGAAGGAGATCTTCGAGAGCGTCTTCGCCCGCCCCGTCTTCATTGCCGGCACCCTCACCGTCACCGGGATCCTCCTCTACTGGACCGACGTGCTCCCCCGCCGCAAGCGGCGGCTGGCCGACATCGGACCCGGGACGGCCATGGTGGTGGGGGTGGCTCAGGGGCTGGCGCTGCTCCCGGGGCTCTCCCGGAGCGGCACCACCATCGCCTTCGGGCTCTTTGCCGGACTGAAGCGCCGGTGGGCCGCCGAGTACTCCTTCTTCATCGCCTTTCCCACCATCATGGGGGCCTCGCTCCTGCAGGGCGTCGAGGTGTGGGGGCTGGGGAGCGTGGGCGACGTGGGGCTTCTGCCCCTGGCGGTGGGGTTCGTGGTGGCGGCGGTGGTGGGGATCGGCGCGCTGGCCCTGGTGCTCCGGCTCCTCTACCGGGCCCGCTTCCGTTTCTTCTCGTATTACGTGTGGGGGTTGGCCCTGCTCATCCTGGTGGGGCACTTCCAGGGCTGGCTTCCGGATCTGGCGGGCTGACGGGCGGGCCGTCGGCCTCCTCCCCCTTCTCCAGCGACGCGATGTGGATCAGGGCGTCGCCCCGATTCACATTGGGCTGGCGGGTGAGTCCGATGACCATCCCGGCCCGGGAGGCCTTCACCTGCAGGACCCGGTCGCCGAAGGCATCCTTGATGACCCCGATGCGCTGACCCTTCTCCACCATCTGTCCCGGCGCCACCAGGACCCGGACGAGCCCGCTGCGGCCGGCCCGCACCCAGGCGGTGCTCCGGGAGCGCAGGGGCGGAGCCGAAGGGGCCTCGGGGGCCGTACGGCGCATCCCCAGCGCCTTCATGACCCGGAGTACCCCCGCCGCTCCCACCTCGATGGCCTCGGAGTTGAAGCGGTGGGCCTCGCCCCCCTCGTACACCAGCACCTTCGCTCCCCGGGCGGTGGCGGCGGCCCGCAGCGAGCCGTCCCGCACCGCGGCGTGGATCAGGATGGGGGCGTGGAAGGCCCGGGCCAGCTCCCGGGTGTTCGGATCCGCGAGGTCGGCCCGGACCTGGGGGTGGTTCGTCCGGGCGTCGCTTCCCGAGTGGAGGTCGATTCCGTGGGTGGAGCCCTCCACCACCTCCCGCATGAAGAGGCGGGCCAGCTGCGAGGCCATGGAGCCCCGGGCCGATCCCGGAAAGGACCGGTTCAGGTCCCGTCGGTCGGGGAGGTAGCGGGACTCGGCCATGAACCCCTGTACGTTCACGATGGGGGCGGCCACCACCGTCCCGGCCATGCGTCCCGGCGAGAGCTCGCCCAGCACCTGCCGGATGATCTCGACCCCGTTCACCTCGTCGCCGTGGACGGCGGCGCTGAGCCAGAGCCGGGGGCCCGGACGCGCGCCGTGGAGGACCTCCAGGGGAAGGGTGAGCTGGCTCCCGGTGGCCAGTCGCACCGTGGGCAGCTCGAGGCGCTCCCGGGTTCCGGGGGCAATGGCGGCCCCGGCCACCCGCACGGGCTCGACCTCGCTCACGCCCGCACCGTGGTTCGGGAACGACTCCGACCGCGCTCTCCCGGCCCGCCGCCGGCTTCCCGCTCGATGAAGTGGATGATCCGGTCGGCCACGTCCACCCCCGAAGCGCCCTCCACCCCCTCCAGGCCCGGCGAGGAGTTCACCTCGATCACCACCGGTCCCCGGCTGGAGCGGAGCATGTCCACGCCGGCCACGTCGAGCCCCATGGCCTCGGCGGCCTGCACCGCGGTGCGACTCTCTTCGGCGCTGAGCTCGACCCCCTCGGCGGTCCCGCCCCGGTGGAGGTTCGCCCGGAATTCTCCCGGCGCCGCCCGCCGGATCATGGCGGCCACCACCTCGCCTCCGATGACCAGGGCCCGCAGGTCGTCGCCTCCGGCTTCTTCGATGTACTCCTGCACCAGGATGTTGGCGTCGAGCTGGCGAAAGGCGCCGATGACCGACTCGGCGGCCTTGCGGGTCTCGGCCAGGACGACTCCGAGCCCCTGGGTCCCCTCCAGGAGCTTCACGATGACGGGTGGTCCCCCCACCCGCTGGATCAGCCCCTTCGTGTGCCGCGTGGAGTGGGCGAAGGTGGTGGTGGGGAGCTCCACCCCGGCCCGGGAGAGGATCTGGAGCGAGCGCAGCTTGTCCCGGGCCCGGGTGATGGCCTGGGATTCGTTCACGCTGAAGACCCCCATCATCTCGAACTGCCGCACCACCGCCGTTCCGTAGTAGGTGTACGAGGCGCCGATCCGGGGGACCACCGCGTCCAGGCTCAGTTCTTCCTCGGGGCGCTCCCCGTCTGCCAGGTAGTCGTGGTAGATCACCGAGGGGCGCTCGGCGGTGATGTCCATGTAGCAGCGGAGGTAGTTCACCACCCGCACGTCGTGGCCCCGGGCCTCGGCCGCCTCCCGGAGGCGGCGGGTGGAGTAGAGGGAAGCCTTGCGGGAGAGGATGCCGATCTTCACGGGTCGCGTTCCGGGTTGATGGGAGGGTCGGGGGGACGGCGCTGCAGGTAGGAGGCTCCGGGATCCACCAGGAAGCGACCCCGGACGGCGGTACGTCCCAGGAGCATCCGGAATCCCATCTCGTCGCGCCGGGTGAGGGTTACCTCCACGGGCCACCGCAGGCCGCCCACCGCCACCTCCAGCTCCACCACCGGACGTTCCTCGGCCGCGCCGCTGGAGCTGCGCACGTTGCGGCGATCCACCAGACGGGCCCGCCCCACCACCGACCCTTCGGCCCGCCGCTGGTGCGGGTGCACGCGGAAGCGGACGGTCTCACTGTCCACCTCCTCCAGTTCGGTGACGTGAAGGGCCGAGGAACGGGCACCGGTATCCACCTTGGCCTTGATCCAGGCCACCCCGAGATCCGGGAGGGAGATCCACTCCCGCCAGCCCAGCACGGGTCGGGGGTCGGGTGGGGGAGAGGACGCCGGCACGGTGGACACGGGCAAGGAGGAGGATGGAGGCGGCGGGGATCTCGTGAAGCGAGAAGTTAACCCCCCGAGGCGGCCTGCGGGAGCGGGGCGCCGTGGCCAGCGTCAGTCGTCCAGCACCGCGCTTCGCCCGCACCGGGGGCACAGGTACCAGGTTCGCCGCCGCACGTACGAGACCGCCGGAGGGCGGGGGACGGGCCGGGGTTTCAGGACAAGGTGGCAGCGGGGGCATTCCAGTTCCTCGCCCCGCTCCCGGGCGCCCTTGAGTTCCGCCAGCTCGGTGCGGGTGAAGACGGGCCGGTCGCTCACGGGCTCGACTCCTCGCGCCGCCCCTGAAACCCCTCCCGCGGACGTCTCGTAGGGTGGGTTGGGCCGGGCCGCCCCAGGGGGGTCCGGAGACGCTCGGCGAGACCCGCCGGGCCTGTATCAAAAACGTTCGGCCGCCGGTTCCGTCCGGCGCCTCCCACATAGAAAGGAGACACTCCCATGGTCACCCTGCTCAAGTTGCTGGGCGTGGGCCTTCTGGTCCTCCTGGCGCTACATGTTCTCGGAAGCGTGATCCTGCCGCTTCTGCTCCCCATACTGATCCCCATCGTGCTTCTGGCGTTGGCGCTGAGCATCGTGGCGGTCCCTGTGGCGCTCCTCGTCCTGTTGGGATGGTTTGTCATGTGGGCGTGGGGCCGGGTCGAGGGGGAAGCCTTCTGAGGGACTGCGGACTGTTCGGATGTCGGATCGTATCTGATTCTATGACAAGGGTTTATGTGGTGTTGCTCCGCTGGTGTGGTGAGGAGGGACCGGATGGAGAACGAGGCCTCCGGGGCTCCGGCCCGTGGGGTCAGAAACCGGCCAGAAGCCAGTAAACAAGCGGAGTTTGCCGGGTCAGGTCTCTTGACGCCCCCCGAGGTGTCTCTTACCGTTGACTCAACTTCTGATGGCTGACTCGTTTCGGCGAGCCGGTCGAAGACGGGAACGGCACCGGCGGACCGCGGTTCGCCTTCCGGAGGTGCCGAGGCAGTACCCGCAGGCCCGTATGCGGTTCTGGACGTCGGGGCCGCTTGCGTTCTCCATCCCAACACCACCCAAGAGGAGTGTCCCTGATGAACAAATCCGAGCTCGTGGATGCCCTGGCTGACGCCACCGGCATGACGAAGGCCGACTCTGGCAAGGCCATCGACGCCCTGTTCGACACCGATGACGGCGTCATCGCAAAGTCCCTCGCGAAGGAGGAGCGGGTGCAGATCACCGGCTTCGGTACCTTCGAGACCAAGCACCGGAAGGCCCGCACCGGTCGGAACCCCCGCACTGGCGAGACCATCAAGATCAAGGCCACCAAGACCCCTGGCTTCCGGGCGGGCAAGGGGCTGAAGGAAGCCGTGAAGTAACCACCGCACGGGTTATCGCAGGTCCCGGGCGTTCCGGACCCGGGTCCTGGGAAGACTCCACGAGGGGCCGCGCTTCCGTTCGAGGCGCGGCCCCTCGGTCGTTTACCGGCCCTTGCCGCCCGGCGTGCCACCCCGGTCGTAGTCCACCCGAACGCTCCGTCCCTTGATGGTGGTGCCGTTCAGTGCCTCGATGACCTGCGGAGCGAACGCGGCCTGGACTTCAACCCGCGTGTACGTGTCCTTCACGTCGATCCGCCCCACCTGGTCGCCCTGGAGCCCCACTTCACCGGTAATGGCTCCCAGCAGGTCACCCGGACCTGCGCCGTCGCGGCTTCCCACGCTCAGAAAGAGGCGGGTCCACGCAGGAGGACGCCCGGTGTCGGCCTGCGGGGCCGCCGCACCGGTCCCGCCCCTGGCGCCCCCACGTCGCAGGAGAGCCGCCAGCGCGGCGGCCACTTCGGCACCGGTCCACCGCTCCAGGAGCGGATCCAGGAGCGCCATGTAGGCGCCAAGGTCCTCCGCTTCCAGTGCCTGTTCCAGCTCGTCCCGGAAGGTCTCCACCTCGCCTGCCGGGGGAGGGCTGGGTTCCGGAAGCTCCTCCAGGCGGTAGCCTGCCTCCCGGGCAATGCGCCTCAGGTGGGGGATCTCCCGAGGGGTGGCCACGCAGACGTGACGTCCGGTGCGGCCGCCGTGGCGGCGGTCCAGGATGTCCACCTCCAGTGGCGGATCCAGCGAGACCGTGGCCACCCGGTCGGGGTCGATGGTGGAGGCCTCGACGTCCTGCCGGTCGGCCAGGGGATCGAGCCCCAGCCAGACCGGAGTGGTCGGATCGCCGGGGCTGCCCGCGAGGTAGCCGTGGAGCCCCAGCAAGTCGGCGGCGTCGGCCGCGCGGTCCTCGGAGCGAAAGAAGAGGAGCACGTGGTGGACGGGCTCCTCCAGGAGCCGGGCCACCGTGGAGACCACCTGCCGGTGGGGCGCGGACTCCTTCACCAACTGGAGACCCAGGACCCCCCGCTCTACCGGAGCCTGGGCTCGATCCTCTCCCGTCGCCTCGGCCGGGAGGAAGACGGCCCGGCGCAGGTGCTCGTCCACCCACTGGCGAACGGTCGGGGTGATGGGGTCGGCCACCACGATCCCCTGCAGCTCGGTCGAGTCCAGGGCTTCCAGAATGATCCCCGTCCGGTCCGTCCCCTCCAGTAGAGGGCCTGCGCCGTCCAGCACCAGGGCCCGAACCCGGTCCAGCTTCACCTCGGCGCTCCGGATGGCCCGCTCCAGGTCCGAGGGGGTGGCCACCAGGATGTCCGCGTGACCCGGCAGGGCGAACGCCGAGTCCAGCCCCGCGCATCGGAGAGCCGACCCCATGGCCAGGCGTCCCATGGAGCGGGCCACCTGGGCGGCCACGTCGCGGGTGGGCACCAGGACCACCGCCACCGGTTGCCCCTCACCGGAATCCAGTCGGTCGAGGAGAGCCGTGCCGTACGCCACCATGGCTCCCGCCCCGGGTCCAGCCCGGAGTACGGCCGGGTTGCCCCTGAGGAGGACGGGGATCGCGTCCGACTGGAGGGGCGAAGGTTCCTCGATCCCCTCGGCCAGAAGGGCCTCCACCAGCTCGGCGCCCAGGCCCAGCTCTTCGAAGGAGCCCATCAGCTCGGGTCTCCCGAGCCGGGCCCGCCCCGGTCGCCGGCTTCGTACGGGAGCCGGTTCAGGAACTTCTGGATCTCGTAGTCCATGCGCGAGGTCCGCAGCTGGTCCGTCTCGGCCACCACCTCGGTGTAGGAGGAGTGGGGGTGGGCGTGCAGCGACACCGTGCCCTCCTTGCCCGTATAGGTGGCACTGTGCTCGGACGCCTTGGTCCGGGAGAGGCCGATGCGCTCGGGGAGCACTTCCTCGGCCTTCTCCAGCACCTCCCTGGGTCGCTTCACCGTCTTTCGAACGTATCCCGCCATGCTATTCGCTCCGTTGTGTGGCTTCGGTGGTTCGGACACCGCCTTCCGACAGGAAGGTCTCCAACTCTTCGGTCGTACGGAAGCCCTCCAGGCGTCGAAGGCCGTGAATGAGGGTGGGCACGCCCCGGATGCCCAGCTCCAGGGCCTCACTGCGGGCTGCCCGCACTGCCGGATCGAACCGGTCTACTCCCAGTACGGTCCGGACCTCGGCAGGGTCCAGTCCGGCTTCGTCGGCCACCTTCACCAGCACGTCCACCCGACCCAGGTCCCGGCCCTCGGCGAAGCGGGCCCGGAAGAGCCGGAGGTGCATGGGCACCGCCTGCGCCTCGTCCGCCTTCTCCTCGGCATGCAGGGCCAGCTCGTGGGCCTTCCGGGTCCAGGGCACGAAGGCGGGCGGTGAGAAGGGAATCTCCATGGATCGAGCCGCCTCCGCCAGCGCCTCGTGCATGGCCCGCCACCCCTCGTCCGACGACGAGACCAGGGGATCGGGCGGAGTCTTCAGCTCCAGGGGCAGAAGCCGAACCGCTGGCGCGCCGCCCTCCAGTCCGCCGGGCAGCCAGCGGTGCAGCAGCTCCGCCACCAGGTACGAACCCGGATCCACGAAGTCGAAGGCGAAGGTGATCTCGTCAGTTGGCGTCTGCATGGAGGGACAATGTGGACCCTGCGGGGTGGACGGATCAAGCTCTGGCACGGCCCACCGACTTGCTCCTGGCGGTTGCGGGGGGAGATATTCCCCACCCGGATTCACCCGTTCTCCGCAACGACCCGAACCCCAGGGAAACCCCCGTGGAACTCAGCCCCAACGTCCAGCGTCTCCGTCCCTCGGCCACAATCGCCGTGAGCACCCTGGCCAAGCGCCTGCGCGCCGAGGGCCGGGACATCATCGACTTGAGCGCCGGGGAGCCCGACTTTCCCACCCCTGAGTGGATCTCCGATGCGGCAGTGGCGGGCATCCGTGACGGACGGACGGGCTACACTCCGGCGCCGGGGCTGCCGGAGCTGCGGGAGGCAGTGGCCCGGGATCTGGAGCGCCGGGCCACGTCGGGGTGGGCGCCGGAGGCCGACGGCGTGGTGGTCACCTCCGGGGCCAAGCAGGCCCTCTTCAACGCCTGCTTCACCCTCTTCGGCCCCGGCGACGAGGTCCTGGTGGCCACTCCCTACTGGACCAGCTACCCGCAGATCGTGGGGCTGGCGCGGGCCGAGCCCGTGTTCGTGTCCGGTGCAGAGGAGCGGGGCTTTCGCCTCACTCCCGCCGACCTGGACGCCGCCGTCACGGAGAACACCCGGGGACTCATCATCTGTTCGCCCTCGAACCCCACCGGGGCCGTCTACAGTCGGGACGAGCTGGCGGCGGTGGTGGGATGGGCCCGGGAGCGGGGCATCTGGCTGATCTCCGACGAGATCTACCGATGGATCGTCTTCGAGGGCGACGGCACCGACGACGGCGGGGAGGGCGTGTCCTCGGCGCCGGGAGTCATGGATCTCCCGCCGGACCAGGTGGGCCCGCACGTGGTCATCGACGGAGTGTCCAAGTGCTTCGCCATGACCGGATGGCGCATCGGCTACGCGGTGACCGAGCCGGAGCTGGCCGGGAAGCTGGCGGCCATGCAGAGCCACACCACCTCCAACGCCGCCACTCCGTCCCAGCTCGCGGCTCTGGAGGCCCTCACCCGGACCGACCAGGCTCGCCGGGCCATCGGCGAGATGGTCACCGCATTCCGTCGTCGCCGTGACCTGGTGGTGGCCCGGCTTCGGGAACACCTTCCCCACCTGTCGTTCGTGGAGCCCCAGGGAGCGTTCTACCTCTTCATGCGGGTGGACGCCGAGTTCGACGATGAGGTGACGGACTCCCAGGGGTGGTGTTCTCGGGTCCTGGAGGACACCGGCGTGGCTCTGGTGCCGGGCGTGGCCTTTGGCGACGATCGCTACGTGCGTCTCAGCTACGCCACCTCCGATGAGCTCCTGGAGGAAGCCGTCCGTCGGCTGGCCGAGGGGCGCTAAAAGGCCGCCAGCGCGCCGGTGAGGGCGGAAAGCGCCCGGGCGGTGTAGCTGCCGCCGAAGAGGTTCACGTGCACCAGCAGGGGATAGAGCTGGTAGACGTCCCGGCGCCGTCGATGCCCCGGGGCGAGGGGAGCCGCCTCCCGGTAGGCGCGGTGGAACGGGTCGCCGAATCCGCCGAAGAGCTCCAGCATGGCCAGGTCCACCTCCCGGTGACCCCGGTAGACCGCCGGATCCACCAGGTGGGGCGTGCCGCCCCGGGCCACGTGCACGTTTCCGCTCCAGAGGTCGCCGTGGAGAAGGGAGATGCCCTCCTCCTCCCACCCGCTCAGCGCCTCGTCCATCCGAGCCAGCAGCCGTTCCATGGCGCCGTCTTCGGCCTGGGGGAAGGCCCCCGCGTCCCGGGCCCTCCTCCACTGCGGTTCGATGCGGGCCCGGGCCCAGAACCGTGGCCAGTCCAGGCCGTCGGGGTTTGGTTGGGGAAGCGTGGCGATCCAGCCGTCCTCCTCCCACCCGGGCTCCGGCGGCCAGTCATCGTCCGGATCCAGGGGGCGGTGCAGGTGGGCCAGCCCCCGCCCCAGCTCCCGGGCGGTTTCCGCCCCGGCGCTTCCGGGCTCGATCCACTCCAGGAGAAGCCAACCCGGGGTGTCGTCTGCACCGTCCCGGACCTCCAGGACGCGTGGAACCGGAACCCCGCCCCGGGCAGCCAGGGCCTCCAGCCCCCGGGCCTCCACCCCGAATCCCGCGGAGCCGGCCTTCGTGGACCACTTGAGGAATGCGGTGGCTCCGTCGTGGGTCCGGAGTCGGCCGGCGGGATGAATGCACCCGCCCCCCACGCGTTCCAGCGACGCCAGGGGACCCAGAATCCCCTCCACCTGAGAGGCCACCTCCCGGGGAAGCCCGGGGGGGGTCAACCGGCCTCCGACGTCAGCTCGTCCAGGAGGGTGCGGCAGGAGCGCTCCACCATCTCATAGACACGGTCGAAGCCCCGGGGGCCGCCGTAGTAGGGATCGGGTACGTCCAGATCACCTTCGGCCTCCGGATCGAACTCCCGAAGCCGACGGAGGTCGGCAGAGGCGCTGCCGTCACGCAGGGAGTCCAGGTTGCGGAGGTTGTCCTCGTCCATGGCCAGCACCAGGTCGAAGCGGGCGAAGTCGATGGGCTCCACCTGGCGGGCCGGTCCCTGGAG
>SKVI01000237.1 GCA_007129525.1 Gemmatimonadota bacterium
TGCTGACCCACTTCCGGCAGGTCAGCGATCTCCCGCTCGAAGGGTTTGCGTACGTCCACCAGGGTCAGGGGCTGCCCTCCGTCCAGGCGCTCCTTCAGCTCGGTGGCCGTCATCTCGGGAATGGCATCCATCTCGGATTCCTTCGCGGTCACGCTCTCGCCTCCGGCATGTGTGTGCATCTCGTCCAATGTGTGGATCGCGTCCCGCTCAATCTCGCACCGGAGCATCCAAAAGAAAGGGGCGGAGGGCCTCCGCCGTCCGGGCCGCCGCCCCGCCGTGCTCCTCGATGTACCCCCGAGCCAGCTCGCCGGCCTCACGGCCCCGCTCGGGAGGAGTGAACCAGCGGGCCAGCGCGTCGGCCAGCTCGTGGGCATCGGCCACCTCCACCCCGCCCCCCACCTCCAGGAGGTCGCCGGCGGCCCTGGCGTTCTGGTGACCCGGCCCGAACACCACCCCGAGCCCCGCCGCAGCCGGCTCCACCACCGAGTGGAGGCCGTGCCGATGAAAGCCTCCACCCACGTACGCGACGTGCCCCACGATGTAGAGGTGTGCCAGCACCCCTACCCGGTCCACCAGGACGGCGTCCACCTCGCCCACCTCTCCCCGCTCCTCCACCTGGGCCAGGCGGGCGGTGCGCCAATGGGCCGCTCCCAGCTCCTCCTCCAGTCGCCCCAGGTGGGCCTCGCCGGGCTCGTGTGGTGCGATGAGAAGCCGCAGATCCGGCAGCCGGTCCCGGAGCCGCGACGCCGCGGGCACCAGGACGGCTTCATCGGGCTCCCAGGTGGATCCCGCCACCAGGGTGGGGCGTCGGGGTCGGCGGAAGGGCGCCAGATACGAAGCTTCGGGGTCCGCGTCCAGAGCCCGGACCCGAGCGGAGTCGATGGCCGGGTCACCGGTCACCTCCACCGTGCCCGGCTCCACCCCCAGCCGCTGGAAGCGGTCCGCGTCGTCCGGGGAGATGGCCAGCACCCGGTCCAACGAACCGAACACCGGCCGCAGCAGGGACCGGGCCGGCCACCGCAGGCGACCGGCCTCCTCGGGAAGCGTGGCCGCCACCAGGACCACCGTCGCACCGGCCTCCCTGGCCGCCCGGGCCAGCCCGGGCCAGACCTCGGTCTTGGTGAAGGCCAGGAGGCGAGGCTGGAGGGCCGCTACCGCCTCTTCCACCTCACGGCGGGTGTCCCAGGGAAGGTACCCCGCTACGTCGGCGGGAATCTTCCGGGCCAGGCCTTCCGCCGAAGGGGAGAAATGGGTGTAGGCCATCTGCAACTCCGGCTCCTGCGCCGCCAGGGCCTCCATGACAGCCCGGGCCTGCAGCCCCTCCCCCACCGACGGCGCGTGGAACCACACCAGGGGTCGACCCGGTTGCCGCTCACGGGCGGCCCACTCCACGAACGTCCGCACCGCCCCCCGGCGGGCCCGAAGTCCCCGGGCCAGCTTCGAGTCCCCCCCGGACGCCAGGGGCGACACTCCCCGGAGGGCGCGCAGGACGAGATCGTAGCTCCGGTGGGGAAATGACATGGTCCGGAATTAACCCACACCCGGGCGTGGGCTCAAGAGCCCCTCCTCCGAGATGTGGTGGAACCCGGAGCCCGGTCTCGTGTCGGGAATGGACGCTCGGGCCCGGACCGTGAACCCGTCACCGAGGTGGAGATGCCAACCTTCCAGATCACGATCCGGTTCGGCGCCGGACCGAAGCGGTACCACACCCGGTCAATCAAGGCCGCCGACCTGCGGGAAGCCGCGAGGCGGGCCCTGCAAGAGATGTCCGACGAGATGGCCGACGAGGGCGACCTCATGGAAATCCGGCCGGCCGTGGACCCTGACGACCGAAGTTACGTGGGCGAGGAGAATTGATCTGACGCCCAACACACACCCCTCGAACAGGAGGAGGACGAACCGACATGGAAGAACCCTGGATCATCTACCTGGAGGAGTTGCGGGAGCGGGGAGAAGAGATTCCGTACCAGCAGTTCAACCGGGAGGAGGACATGCGCGAGGTGGCGCACGAGGCGTACGAGGCCACCGCCGACCGGCTCTTCAGCCAGATGGACTTCACCGAGGAGGAGGCCCTCCGGATCACGAAATCCTTCATGCGGGTTGTGAAGGACTGGATCAGCGACGGCACCATGGACTGGGACGACCTGGAGGAGGAGCTGGAGCTCGCCCAGGAGGAATGGGACTCGGAGATGGGACCCTCGCTGGCCTGACCTCCATGAGTCGAGGCCGATGAAGGCGCGACTGGCGCTCACCGCCCTCGGCGGGTTGGCGCTGGTGGTAGGCATTGCGGCCTGCAATCCCGTGTACGTGGCCCGGGCCGGTTGGGCGCAGGCCAAGATCCTCGCCTCCCGCGAACCCCTTCCGCTGGTCATGGTCGACCCGGCCACCGACCCGGAGGTCAGGGGAAAGCTGCGCCTGGCGTGGGACGCCCGCCGCTTCGCGGTGGAGGAGCTGGGCTTCAGGAACGCCGGCAACGCCTACACCACCCTGGCCGAACTCCCCTCCGACACCCTTGCCCTGGTCCTCTCGGCCGCCCACCGGGATCGCCTGGAGTTCCACACCTGGTGGTTTCCGGTGACCGGCCGGGTGCCCTACCGGGCCTACTTCTCCGAAGAGGCGGCCCTCAGGGCCCGCGACGACATGGAGGACCGGGGGTTCGACACCTACCTCCGACCCACGGCCGCCTTCTCCACCCTGGGTTGGTTCGCCGACCCCATCCACTCCACGGTGCTTCGCCGCGACCAGGTGGGGGTGGTGGAGACGCTTCTCCACGAGCTGGCCCACAACCATCTCTTCATTGCCGGTCGGGGCCGCTTCAATGAATCGTACGCCACCTTCGCCGGACACGCGGCGGCCATGGAGTTCTTCTGCCGGCGAGACGGCGGGGGCCCCGACACCACGTGGTGTCGTCGGGCCGCCCA
>SKVI01000214.1 GCA_007129525.1 Gemmatimonadota bacterium
CTGTGGGTTGTGGTTTGGTTGCGTCGTTCCGGCGTCGTGCCGGGGTTCTGCCATTGCGCCCGGTCGGCGCGGTCTGTCAAAAGTGCACGCGGTACGTGAGCTGCAGGTTGCGACCCGGTTGTGGTGCCACCTCCTTGATCCTCGAGAGGTGATCGTGCCACTCCCGGTCGGTGAGGTTCTTGACCTGCAGCGTTACGGTGTGGTTGAACTGCGGGCCCTGGTGGCGCCAGCCGATTCCAGCGTTCAGGAATCCGTAACCGTCAGTGGGCTCCTGGGGCCGCTCCTGGATGTCTCCCACCTGGATGGGCCGGGGGACCCGGTTCTGGCTGGCGGAGAAGTCGATCCCTACCGATCCGAAGACCGGGTTGCCCTCGTAGCGAACCTCCGCCTTCCCGGAGAGGGGCGGGATGAAGGGGAGGGGGTCCCCGTCGGCCCTGCGTTCGGCCCGGGTGTAGGACACGGTTCCGTCCAGCACGACCCGCCGGAGGGCCTCCCACTGGACCCGGCCCTCCACGCCCATGAAGTCGGCGTCCTCGCCCATGGCTTCGAAGACCGGCGTGACCCGGGGTGGGACCCCCTCCCGGAAGACTCTTACGGTTTCCCCGGTCTGCATGTAGAAGATGTAGTCCCGGACCCGGTTGACGAACGCGGCCAATTCCACGCTCAGGTCCGGACGATCGGCCCGGAGGAAGAGGTCGGCGCCCAGGCCCACCTCCGACTCCAGGTCGGGGCTTCCGATGTCGAAGGAGAAGTCGGCCAGGTGAGGGCCGTCGGAGTAGAGCTCCTCGATGGCCGGATTCCGGAACGACCGGGCCAGGCTCGCCCCCAGCGTCCAGTCGGGAGCGAAGTCCCAGAGGGTGGCCACCGAACCCGAAAGGGCCCCGAAGGAACGATCCGTCACCGGCTTGCTGATACGGCGCTCCTGCGTCCGAACCACGAGGGAGTCGGTCCGGGCCGGCGTGATCTGCCGGTGGTCGTAGCGGAGCCCGGCCTGGAACCTCAGGGCACCCCACTGGAACTCCTCGAAGCCGAAGGCGGCCAGTGCCCACTCGGATCCGGACCGGGTTCCCGGTGAGCTGCCGCCTGCCTCCAGGTCCCGTCCCTGGAAGGAGACGCCCAGGGCTCCCTCGGCCCGGACCTCCTCACCGGGATGATCGTGGAGGGTGTGGTCGTGGTGCACAGTGAGGTTGACCTCACCGCTGGTCTGCCGGAAGCGGGCACCCACCACCGCCTGCCCGTCGATGAGCCCCTCGATCTCGTCGTGGACGTAGCGGGTCACATTGGCGTCGAGCTGGGCACTTCCGAAGAAGCCGAAGAACGGCTCCTGGTACGCCGACTGGAACCGACCGCTGGTCCGCGTGGCTTCGATGTCCACGCCCCCGGGGTGTCCGCCGGGGATGAGCTCGCCGTCGAACTCTCCAGGCACGCCGTAGACGTTGTCGTAGTGTCGGACCGAGAACCCAGCGAACCCCCAGTCCGCCACCCGGCTCAGTCCCGCCGACAGGTTGAACACCCTCATGTCGGTCTTCTCCAGCGTGCCTGCCGGGGTCCGGGTGTCGTCGGCACGCCGTCCGGTGCCCTCCAGCCGGAAAACCAGGGGACCCAACGGTCCCGTCACCACCGCTCCCCCGCCAACTCCCGTATTCACCGATTCGTACTGCGAGGACAGGGTGCCGGTGAGGGCGGAGGGCATGGAGCGAGGCACCTCCTCCCGAACCACGTTCACCACTCCACCCAGGGCGTTGGATCCGTAGATGAGCCCCGCCGGTCCCCGGACCACCTCCATCCGTTGCGCCGAGATGGGCTCCACCATGACGCCGTGGTCCGAGGCGCTGCTGTAGAGGTCACCGGTCCGCTGGCCATCTTCCAGCATCAGGACCCGGTCACCGCCCATCCCGCGGATAGTGGGGCTCGCGGCTCCAGGACCGTTGTACTGCACCGCGAAACCGGGCACCGACTGGAGGGTTGCCGGCACGCTGGCCGCCAGGTTTCGCTGGAGCTCGGTTCCGGAGATGGAGGTGGTGGGCCGATAGACCTCGCCCAGGCCCCGCTCCCGGGCCGTGCCGGTAACCACAACCGCCCCCATCTGGATGGGCGATGAGACCAGCGTCACATGAAGCTCGACCCCCTCTCCGGCCACTACCTCCACCGACTCCCGGCGGACCTGGTAGCCCAGCCGCTCAACCACCACGGTATACGGCCGTGCCGAGAGGTTCTCGAGTGTCAACTCTCCCCGAGCGTCGGTGATCCCGCCCCGGTTCTGACCCTGGAGCCGCACGGTGGTGGCAGGCAGAGGCTCACCGGTCTCGGCGTCCGTCACCGTGACATGGAGGGTGCCCTCCTGGGACCCGGAATGCTCCGAGGTGCCCTGGGTCTGGGTGCCCTGGGTCTGGGCGTCCTGGGCCGCGACGGCAGGAGACAGCACCATGAGCCCTGCCAGGAGCAGCCCGCAGAGGGAGCCTGAAGGACCGGTGGATTTCTTGGTGGACATCGCTCTTCGCCTGACGTTTGGGGATTGGAGTCTCTTCGTCCTGACCGGGCTCGCCCGACTCCATGGAGCGGACGGGGCAGGTCGAGCCCGGTGTCGAGGCCGCCGGGCCGGAGCCTTCGGTGTGGGGGATGCGGGTTTGCGGGGGAACGTTCGCTCTCGCTCAGCGTCAGGGACGCGTCCCGGGATGCCACCGGTGAGTTCGGTGAATCCGACCCCGGACCTCATGCCGGGATGGCGGGAAGGTCACCTCACCCTCAACCGCAGTCGACCACACCGGGGATTCCGGTGCCGGTCAGCTCGATCAGAGTCGGAAGGGCGGAGCCCGGGCACCGTTGGCCCGGAAGGGGCCGGTGGGCACCGGGTGTGTCGCCGCGGGAGCTTCGAGCTCCATGGCGAACGAGGCGACGCTGGGAAGGTCGCCGGC
>SKVI01000160.1 GCA_007129525.1 Gemmatimonadota bacterium
CGCCGGATGGGATACGACGGGAAGGGACAGGTGGTGCTCCGGGACACGTCGGAGTTGGACGCCGGCTGGGAGGCCCTGGGGGACCGGCCGCTGATCCTCGAAGGATTCGTGGACTTCCAGCGGGAACTCTCGATCCTCGCCGTCCGAAGCCGAGGTGGAGAGACGGCATTCTACCCCGTTGCGGAGAACGATCACCGGGACGGGATCCTGGTGCGATCCCGTGTGCCGGCGGCCCCGACGCCGGAAAGCACCGGAGTCTCTACCTCGGCCTCCGGCGCAGAAAAGGAGGGCCACTCCGTATGGACCTCGCCGCCTCAGTCCGAGGCTGAGGGAATTGCGGCTCGGGTCCTGGACCACCTGTCGTATGTGGGTGTCCTGGCCGTCGAGCTCTTCGAGGTCCCGGATCCGGAGCGGGGGACCCGCCTTCTGGCCAACGAAATGGCACCCCGGGTCCACAACTCGGGTCACTGGACGCAGGACGGCGCATGGACGTGCCAGTTCGAGAACCACCTGCGAGCAGTGCTGGGACTCCCCCTGGGCGATACCGGTCTGCGGGGCGAGGGTGCGGCCATGATCAACCTTCTGGGTACGCCACCAGCCCGGGAGGAGTTGACCCGGGTGCCCGGGTCACGGCTGCACCTCTACGACAAGGAGCCGCGTCCCGGCCGGAAGGTGGGTCACGTGAACGTGACCACGGGCGGAGGCTCGGGGCCCGGCCTGGAGTCCGATCCGTCCGGCGACCCCATGGGCCTGGCCGAGCGGGTGCAGCGAATTCGCGAGCTGGTGGACGGCCCGGACGTTTAGGCGGCGCAGGTTTCGCAGCGGCCGTACAGAACGAATTCGTGGCTCTCGAGCTCGAAGCCCTCCGGAGTGACGGACGTCAGGTTCCCCGGACATCCCTCCACCTCGTACACCCGGTCGCAGTCCCGGCAATGGAAGTGATGGTGGTGGCCCTTTCCGGCAACCTCATACCGGGGTGACTCACCCGGCAACTCCACCGCCTCGATCCAGCCTTCCTCCTCCAGAGCTCGAAGATTCCGGTAGACCGTTGCGATGCCCAGGCTCTCGACCTCCATTTGCGCCATCTCCAGAAGCTCCTTGGGGCTGAGTGGATGGCCGGCGCTCTTGAGGGCGGTCCGGATCGCTCTGCGCTGTCGGGTGTCACGCTTCATTCGCGGGTCTTCCCCCTGGGGGGTTGTCTGGGACGGGTCGTTCGTGAAACCGTGCTCGGCCGTGGTCCTTCGGCGGGCCTGAGCGGGGAGTTGCTGCGTCCCCCCCGCCCCGCCGACCGCAGCGTCAGCGGGCTTCGGCAGCGGCCTTCGAGGTGGCTCCGGGAGCGAGGGATTGGGGCGCCTCTTCGCGGACTGCTTCGGTACAGGCGGGGCAAGGCACCGCGGCGATACGGCAATGCAGTCGGGAGTTCCAGATCAGTCCCCCGGCCACCACCAGCGTGGCCAGCACGGTGGTGACGTCCTCAGGGATCGGGTGGAAGGCGTGCGCCAGCGAGAGGGTCCACACCACCAGGCCCGCACCGATGAGAGCAAAGGGACGCCATTGACCATGGGCGCGAAGGGCCGACCCCAGAGCGGCGGCCGCGATGACCAAGGTGACGCCGAGCAGGGTCCACTCGGCGGTGGGTCCCGGAACGACCGATGGCGCGAAGACCACGAGAATCGGGGTGGCGGCACAGTGCACGGCGCAGAGGAGCGGTGCGACGGTGGCCCAACCCCACGGGTGTTGAAAAAGGCGTTTCATCGGACGATCCTGGTTGGCCCCGAAGCCGGGAGGGCCCATCGCCGCGGGCCCCGGACCTGGCCTCCGCGGGCCCCGGACATGGCGACCTGCTATTGATAACTGCTAACGAGAAACTAATATCACTACCGTTCCGGCTCGGGTCAAGGATCCGTCTCGCCGCCTGGGGTGTCTGATGAGAGCGCAACCTGTATCCGGCGCCATGTTCTGCTGATCGACTTCCGGGCGCCGCAAGACGCCCCCTTCCGATTTGTCGCCAAGAGTGGTAGTTTGGTGGGAGACTGGAATTTGGTCCGGTCTCCCTTCCCATGCGCTGCGGGCTCGACCTCCTACTTGAGGCTGGGCCCCGGCTTTTTTTTCAGGACCCCGGGAGGTTCTGTATGCTTGACGAAATCAAAGAACGCATCGAACAGGAGATAGAAGCGCTCTCCCACGAGTTGAACGTGGAGCTTCCCGAGAGGATCTCCACAGCAGTGGAGATGGGCGACCTGAAGGAGAATGCCGAATACAAATCGGCTCTCGAACGGCAGCAGTTCGTGCAGGCGCGGATCGAGCACCTCAGCATGCGCATGGCCGAGCTCTCCAAGATCGATGTGAGCGCCATGCCCACGGACCGCGTCGGCTTCGGCTCGCGGGTTACCATTCTGGACAAAGCCCAGGATGAGGAGCTCACGTTCACCCTGGTGGCCGGCGACTTCATGGACCTCGACGGCGGCCAGGTCTCCATGGCTTCGCCCATCGGTCAGGGTCTCAAGGGAGCCAGGGAGGGCGAAGAGGTGATGGTCAAGCTTCCGGCGGGCGAGCGGACCTACCTCGTCAAGAAGCTTGAGACCCTCCCTCAGCAGGTGGGTGCTACCGAGTAGGCACCCCACGGCCGGATCCTATTCATGTCCGATCCCGGAGCACCAGGCGGTGGGGATCCGCAGCCCCATCCTCCCCTTCTGCGCCTTTCCAACGTCGTTCGCTCCTTCATGGAGGGAGGCCGGCGGCGTGCAGTCCTGAAGGGTGTCGATATGCAACTGGCCAGGGGCGAATTCGTGGCTCTCCTGGGGCCGTCGGGCTCGGGGAAGTCGACCCTCCTGAACCTGGTCAGTGGGATCGACACGCCGGACGGCGGCCAGGTGGAGGTGGACGGCGTCCGCCTCCATGAGCTCTCCGAGC
>SKVI01000059.1 GCA_007129525.1 Gemmatimonadota bacterium
AACCCCCAACCAAACGTCGACGGCTCACGATGAGCTCTTTCGAGACCCCTCCCAGGGACGACCCCGCCGAGTTCCGACGGCGTGTGGATGAAGCCTTCCAGGAGGCGCTGGAGCTTGCCGGGGCCGAGCGGGATCCCTTCCTGGAGAGGCTGGCCCGTGACGAGCCGGACGTGCACCGTGAGCTGGTACGCCTCCTGGGGTTGGAGGCCGACGCGGCACGGTTCATGGATGAGTCGCAGCGAGCAATCTCCGAGGCGGTGGTGGACGAGCTGGGGCGTTTTCAATGGTCCGAGGCCGACGAGATCCAGGGGCTCATGGTGGGTCGGTATCGGCTCCTGGAGGAGATCGGACGAGGTGGGGCCGGTACCGTGTACCTGGCGGAGCGGGCCGACGGGTCCTTCGAGCAGCAGGTAGCCGTCAAGGTGCTCCGGCGGGGCCTCGATACCGACGACACCGTCCGTCGCTTTCTGGCCGAACGGAGAATCCTGGCTTCGCTCCACCACGACAATATTGCGGCGGTCTACGACGGCGGGGCCACCGACGACGGACGCCCGTACTTCGTCATGGAGTACGTTCAGGGTCGGCCCATCACGGAGTATGCCGATGCCCACGAACTCTCGGTGGAGGAACGGATCCGCCTGGTGTTGGAGGTGGGTCGGGCGGTGCAGCACGCACATCATCGGCTGGTCATCCACCGCGACCTGAAGCCCTCCAACATTCTGGTGACGGATCAGGGGGTGGTGAAGCTCCTCGATTTCGGGATCGCCAAGCTGCTGGATCCCTCGCAGGACCCGGAATCGTCGGTTCGGACCCGGACCGGGATCCTGCTCTTCACCCCCGAGTACGCCAGCCCTGAGCAGGTAAGCGGCGAGGAGGTGACCACGGCCACCGACGTCTACCAACTGGGCGCCGTCCTATACGCCCTCCTCACCGGCCATCGCCCCTACAGGGTGGGAGACAGCTCCCCCCTCGCCCTGCGAGAGGCCATCCTGCAGCAGCTTCCCCGGCGTCCCAGTGAGGCGGTGGCGTCGCCGGATCGCGGACAGATGGCAGGCGTGGGTCCTGCCGGCGAGCCCGGCACGCCGCCGTCGTCCCTGGCCCGTGAGCTGGCCCGGCTGCGGGGCACCGATCCCCGGAGCCTGTCCCGCGGCCTGACGGGTGATCTGGATACCATCGTGCTGAAGGCCCTTCGCAAGGAACCGGAACGCCGCTACCGATCGGTGGATCGCCTGGTGGAGGATCTGGAACGGTACCTGAACGGACATCCGGTGTCGGCCCGGCCAGACACCTTCTGGTACCGGAGCCGGAAGCTCCTGGGTCGTCGGCCCTGGATCCTGCCCAGCGCGGCGGCGGCGCTGGTGGTGGGACTCCTGCTGGGCGGTGGCCTCGTGGTCCACTCCGAGCGGATGCAGGAGGAGAGGGACCGGGCCATGGTGGAGGCCCGGAAGGCCGAGGAGGTGACAGACCTCCTGATCGGGATGTTCGAGAGCGCCAACCCCGAGACGGAGCGGCGCGACACCCTGACGGTTCGCACCCTCCTGGAGAGCGGGGCCGAGACGCTCCAGGAGCAGCTGGCGGGGGAGCCCGAGGTGAGGGCGAGCCTGATGCACGCCCTGGGTCGGGTGCACCGGAACCTGGGGCTGTACGAGGAGTCGCGGGCTCTCCTGGAAGAGGCTCGGGCGATCCGGTTCGAGGTAGGGGGAGAGGATCACCCGGAGATGACGCACACGCTCCTGGACGTAGCCCGGGTCCACTTCGACGAACACCGGTTCGAGGAGGCGGAGGCCCTCTACACCCGGGCGCTGGAGCGTGAACGGCGCAGGACGCCACCGGACACGATCCTGCTGGCGCGCACGCTGGAACAGCTGGGGGCAACGCTGCGGGAGACGGGTGCCCCGGATTCGGCCGCCGACCTCGTGCGCCAGGCGTTGGCGCTGCGGGAAGAGCACCAGGGCCGGGATCACCCGAATTTCGTTCAGGCCCAATCCACCCTGGCCTACATCCTCCGCGGCAAGGGCGACCTGGACGAGGCGGAGGCGCTGTATCGGGAAGTCCTGGCGAGACAGGAAGCCGACAGCACCATGACTCCCAGGCGAGCCGCGGCCACCCGCAACAACCTGGCCTACCTCCTGAGGGAGCGAGGTGAGTTGGAAGAGGCGGAGGCACTGTACCGGGCCGCCCTGGAGACGAACCGGGCCATCCTGGGAGAGGGTCACCGGATCACCGAGATGACCATGTCGAACCTGGCGACCGCCGTGTACTTCCAGGGGAGGGTGGACGAGGCCGGGGAGCTCCTGAGGGAGCGTGCGGAGATGGCCCGCTCGGCCCTGCCCGAAGGCCACTGGCGGGTGGCGGCGGCGCTGGCGTCGGTTGCGCTCTTCCTGGTCCAGGAGGAGCGGTACGAAGAGGCGGAGGAGTATCGCAGGGAATCGGTGGAGATCTATCGGGCCGCGCTGGGACCGGGCCACGAGCGGACGCTGAGGGCGCAGGGACGGCTCGGAGCGATCCTGGTGGCTCAGGGGAGGTTCGAGGAGGCCGAGGCGGAGCTCCTGGAGGCATACCGTCTCCTGGAGGTGGAGGCAGGAGAGGGAGGCGAGGGCATTCAGGACGTGAGCGAAGAGCTTCTCCGCCACATGGTGGTGCTCTACGAGGAGTGGGGTCAGCCCGACGCGGCGGAGCCCTACCTGGCGCAGTTGCGTTGAGGGTGGGGGAGCGGTGGCGTGGGGGCGCCGGCGCGAAATCGAGGCATGGCTTCGTGCCGCCGCAACCCTCTGGGCGCGGGGGGGTTGCGGCACCGGAGGTCGTCACTCCTCGCTCGCCGTAGCGCTTCGGCTACGCCTCGTCGTCGTTCCTACTCCGGCACTCGCAAGACTTATCGGCCAACGGCCGATCCGCGCGGCCGCACCC
>SKVI01000307.1 GCA_007129525.1 Gemmatimonadota bacterium
CAGCTCGTGCGCCACGACATCTGGAACTACGACACCCCCCACGCCCCCCAGCTCGTGGACATCACCGTGGACGGCCAGGACATCCCGGCGCTGGTGGTGGTGACCAAGCAGTCTTTCGCCTACGTCTTCAACCGCGAGACCGGCGAGCCCGTCTGGCCCTTCGAGTACCGGGAGGTGCCCCAGTCCGACGTGCCCGGCGAGCAGACCTCGCCGGTGCAGCCCTTCCCCACCCGCCCCGCTCCCTTCGAATTCCAGGGGCTGGCCGAAGACGACCTGGTGGACTTCACCCCCGAGCTCCGGGAGGCGGCGCTGGAGCTCATGAGCCAGTTCCGACTGGGCCCCCTCTTCAATCCCCCGGCCCTGGCCGACGAGGAGGAGGGAATCGTGGCCTCGGTCCACTGCCCCGGAGCCTTCGGCGGCGCCAACATCCCCGGCGGATCCGTGGTGGACCCGGAAACCGGCATCCTGTACGTGGCCTCGTTGAAGGGGTGCAGCGCCCCCCGGCTGGTGCCCGGCACCGAGGTGGATCCCGACTCCAACATGCGCTACGTGACCCGAGGCCCCGGCGGTGTGGGCTCCATCGGCGGCATCCCCCCCTGGAAGCCCCCCTACGGCCGGATCACCGCCATCGACCTGAACACCGGTGATCACCTGTGGTGGATCCCCAACGGCGACACCCCCGACGACATCCTCCATCACCCCCTGCTGGAAGGCGTGGACGTGGGCCAGACCGGCCAGCGCTCCCACGCCACCGCGCTGGTCACCCCCACACTGCTCATCTACGGGGAAGGGAGGTCGGGCCGCCCCAACCTCCGGGCGGTGGACAAGTTCACCGGCGAGGAGCTGGCCATGGTCGATCTCCCCGCTCCCTCCACCACCGCCATCATGACGTACATGCACGAGGGCCGGCAGTACATCGCGGTGCCGGTGGCCGGCGGGGACGTCCCGGCGGAACTGGCCGTGCTGGCCCTGCCCGAGGAGCTCCTGGAGCGCTGAAACGAACCCAGACGGATGGGAGGCGGAAGACCGGTGCGGAGTGAGGCGCCATGGGCGAGCTGACCCCGGGTGCGCGGTTCTGGAAGGCCTTCGGCCCCGGGCTGCTCTGGGCGGCAGCCGCCATCGGCGTCTCCCACCTGGTGCAGTCCACCCGGGCCGGGGCCGACGGGGGCTTCACCCTCCTCTGGGTGGTCATCCTGGCCCTGCTGGTCAAATACCCCTTTTTCGAGTACGGGCCGCGCTACGCCGGCGCCACCGGCGAGAGCCTGGTGGAAGGGTACCTGCGGCTCGGCCGGTGGGCCCTCTGGCTCTATCTCCTCATCACCCTTGCCACCGCCCTCATCGTGCAGGTGGCGGTGGTGCTCTTCACCGCTTTCCTCTTCTCGCACGTGCTGGGCGTGGGATGGTCGCCGGCGGTCTCCGGCGCGGCGGTCCTGGCCCTCTGTGCCCTGGTCCTGGCGGTGGGCAAGTTCCGGGCGTTGGACGGGGTCATCAAGGTGGTCCTCCTCTTTCTGGCAGTCTCCACCCTGGTGGCCGCCACCCTCATCCTCCCCGAAGCCGCCGCCACCGAGGCCACTCCCTGGCCCCTGGGCGACGTGGTGGTCCCCCTGGCCTTCATCCTGGCCCTGGCGGGATGGATGCCCTCGGCCATCGACATCTCGGTGTGGAGCTCCCTCTGGACGCTGGCCCGGAACCGGATGTCCGGAGAGCGGGCGGGAGTGCGCGAGGCCCTCCTGGATTTCCGGATCGGCTACGTGGGCACCGGCTTCATCGCCTGTGCCTTTCTGGCGCTGGGGGCCGGGGTCATGCACGCCACCGGCGAGAGCTTCAGCCCCGAGGGGACCGTCTTCTCGCTGCAGCTCGTGGACCTGTACGCCGCCACCTTCGGGCCCTGGGCGCGGCCCGTCATGCTGGTGGCGGTGGTGACCACCATGTTCTCCACCAGCCTCACGGTCATGGACGGCTTTCCCCGGGCGCTGGCCCGCTCGTTCGGGGCGCTCCGGCGGGGCCTCGACGACATTCCCACCGAGGAGGTGGCGGGGAAGGGATACTGGATCAGCCTGGCGGTGCTGGCGGTTCTCACCGTCATCGTCTTTGCCCGGTTCGTGGGCACGCTCACGGCCATGGTGGACTTCGCCACCATCGTCTCCTTCATCACCGCCCCGCTCCTGGGGTACCTCAATCTCCGGGCGGTGACGGCACCCCACGTGGCGCCGGAACATCGCCCGGGCCCGCTGCTGCGGGTTCTCTCCTGGCTGGGACTGGTCCTCATGGCGGGAACGGGTCTCTTCTACCTGGTGACGCTCATCCGGTAGAAGGGCCTCAGCGGACCGTACCCTGGACGTAGCTCCGCAGGTGGCGGTTCTCCTCCTCGGCGTTCCGCCTCAGTGCGTTCACCACGTCGCCGATGGAGATCAGACCCTGAAGCCGGCCTTCGACCACCACCGGCAGGTGTCGGACCCGGTTGCGGGTCATCACCTCCATGAGGTGCTCCACCGTATCGTCCGGACTTGCCACGATGAGCTTCGACGTCATGGCCTCCTTCACCGGAATCGCGTCGAGCCGCGACGGGTCGCGGTCGGTGAGCCGGAGGATGTCCCGCTCGGTGAGGATGCCCAGGATCGTCTCCTCGGTCACCACCACCGAACCGATATCCCGTTCCACCAGGAGGTGCACGGCGTCGGCCACCGAACTGTGGGGGTCGATGGTCACCACCTCGTGGCCCTTTCGGCCGAGAATTCTGGACACCTTCATGGGAGCACCTCCGGAGCGGGGTCGGCCCTCCGAAGCGATCGTTCCGGGGCCCGGAGGGAAACGGGGCGAAGGGGAGCCGGACCGGAAGGCCTCGACGCGGACGGGTGAAGCGCCAGCCATCGGGACCCGATCGCACCCCGGCTCTCCCTG
>SKVI01000243.1 GCA_007129525.1 Gemmatimonadota bacterium
GTCGGATCGCCTTGAGCCTCGCTTCCCGGGGCCGGCGATCCTGTTCCGGGCTCGTGGTGTATAGCTTTGCCGGTCGGTAGAGGATCATGGAGCTTCTCCGGCGTGCTCCGTTACAACTCCGTTTTCCCAAGGCACCTTCAACCCGGGAGTCCCGTGGTGCAGAACCCCTGGAAGTCCATTTCGACCCTTCTTTCCGTCGGTGGTTCGGCGGTGATGGTGGCCCTCTTGAGTCTCGGATCGCCGGCCCAGGCAGAGGCCCAGGGCGCGCCGCCCCCCAACATGGTGGCCGACGAGATGGAACGTTCCCGGAGCTGCGTGCCGGTCCTGAGCCAGCTCGAAGAGCTGAACCTGGCGCTGGATCCCCTCTCCCGCCGCATGGATCGGATCGAGGCGCTCTATCAGGCGGTGGCGTTGGAAGACTCCATGCGTGTGGCACCCTTTGACGAGGCTCGCAGGGAGGACCGCCTGGTCAGGGAGTGGTTCGAAGCCGACGGAGACCTGGCACGGGAGTACGTGGAGTCTGAGGACGAGGCCCTCCTGGAAGAGCGGAGACAGCTCCGCGGAGAGCTCGAGGAGGAGCTCGAGCAGGCCTTCCGGGAGATCAGCCAGGAGGCCAACGAGATCCTGGGCGAAGACGAAGACTTCTTCGATGCCCTCAGTAGCTGCGATGGTGCGATTCTGGTCCGGGAAGCCGTGCTGGAGGCCTGTGAGGACGATGATGCCAGCACCGTCTGCCGGGAGGCCGGGGGCGGTGACGTGGACGGGGTGTACCGCTTCGTGGAGGTGGCCGAGGATCTCTGGGACGTGGAGCAGCTTCGTCCGTGGACCAACCCCAGCGGCATCGGTCCCCGACCCGACGGTGGGCTGGGAGGAGCCAGCACCGGCACCGTGGCCCGCCGGGGGAACGTTCGGCTCGCACTGGCCGTTGAGCCCATTCTCCTGGAACGTTCGGAGGTGGGCCCCGAGGAAGCGGCGGAATACGACGCCCACCTGGAGGCCATGGGCTTCGAGTGGGACAACCCCCGCTTCGTCATGGCGCCGGGGATGGCGGTGAGCCTGGGTATTGACCGGCCTCTGGCAGACGAGACCCACTACCTCCTCCACTTCGACGATCTCTCCGATCCCCCGAGCCAGGTGTTCTGGTCAGCCGAGGCCGACGCCGAGGGCCCGATCCAGGGTGGTTTCGCGGCATCGGACGCGGTGCTGGCGCGCCTCATGGCCGGTGACGAGGTGAGCCTCACCGCCATCCGCCTCACCGACGAAGACGAGCTGGAGGGAGACGTGCTCTATTCCCTGGGCTTTACCACGATGGGACAGGCGGAAGCCGTTACCGCCCTGCTCTCGTACCTGGTGGAGGGCCAGTTCAGTGAGGATCTCGACGCGCTTTTTCCCGCCGACGGTTGACTGACCGTTTCCCGGAGCCGGTGGACTTCTTGAACGGCCTCTAACGGCGAGCGAGGATCTCCCGCACCCGACGGATCAGGGTGTTGGGGTCGAAGGGCTTCTGGAGGATCTCGTGGGTTTTTTGCGAGCGCATCTCGAATTCTCGGGCCCACTCCCCCTCGGTGTAGCCCGTCATGAAGAGGGTCGGCACTCCGCGCCAGCGGGTTCGGATCCTCTCCGCCAGCTCCGGGCCGGTCATTCCGGGTAACACCAGGTTGGTGATGAGGAGGTCCGGAGGACGGTCCAGGTTCAACGCCATGCCAAGGGCGGACGATCCGGAATCGGCACAGATGACCTGGTAGCCGCGGTTCTCCAGGATGGATCGGGCGATCTCCATGACGGGAGTGTCGCCGTCGGCCAGGAGGATCACTCCCCGCGACGGCGGTTCGAGGGCAGGGGGGATCTCGCCCTCCGTTCCGCTCCCGGCGGGTGTTCCTTCGGCTTCTATGGGGGGGGCCATGGCCGGAAGGCGGATCCGGAAGGTCGTGCCCTTCCCCTCCCCCGTCTCCACCCCGATCTTTCCGCCCAGCCTCTCCACGATCCCGTAGACGGTGCTGAGCCCCAGCCCGGTGCCCTGAGGCTTGGTGGTGAAGAAGGGCTCGAAGATCCGGGCCGCTTCCTGATCGGTCATACCCGACCCCGAGTCCTCCACCTCCAGGAGTACGGTGTCTGAGGAGCCCCCATCGTGACTCATGGCACCGCTTCCGTCCCCGAGGACATTCTCCGGCCCGCAGGTCCGGGTCCGGACCACTACCCGTCCCCCGTCCGGCATGGCGTCCCGTGCGTTGATCAGGAGGTTCATGATCACCTGGTGGAGCTGGTTGGGATCCACCTCCACCGGCGGCAGGTTTCCGGCCAGTTCGGTGACGAGGCTCACCTGCTCGCCGATGGCCCGCTGCAGAAACTCCCGGCTTTGGTCGATGAACTCGTCCAGGTCCACCGCTTCCAGAGACACCACGTCCCGACGACTGAAGGTGAGGAGCTGCCGGGTGAGATTGCGTGCCCGGTTCGCGGCGGCCTCGATCTGGGCCACGTCCTTCCGGAGTTGCTCCTCCTCCACCTGGTACAGCAGCGAGTGCGCCTGACCCAGGATGACGGTGAGGATGTTGTTGAAGTCGTGGGCGACGCCGCCGGCGAGACGTCCCACGGCCTCCAGGCGTTGGGAATGGAGGAGCTGGAGCTCGGTCGCCTTCTGCTGGGTGATGTCCCGATAGATCCCGTAGACTCGCCGTTCGTCACTCAGGTCCACCGGGGTGGCCAGGATGGAGACGTCCACGAGTGAGCCGTCCTTGCGGTGGCGGACCGCCTCGGTCTCCACCTTCTCTCCGGCCACCACCCGGCGGGTGAGGGCTTCAGCCTCGCTGAACCGGCCTTCGGGCACGATGAGATCATTGACGGGTCGGCCCAGGACCTCGTCGCGGGAGTATCCGAACATACGCTGGAACTCGGAGTTCAC
>SKVI01000155.1 GCA_007129525.1 Gemmatimonadota bacterium
CGGTGGCCCTCATCATCATCCTCTTCATCTTCCTGTACCGGGGCATGCAGTCCCAGGGACAGAAGATGATGTCCATCGGCAAGAGCCGCGCCCGGGCCTACGAGCGCACCGACGAGGCCACCACCTTTGCCGACGTGGCCGGTCAGGCCGGTGCAAAGCAGGAGCTGGAAGAGCTGGTGAGCTTCCTGAAGGAGCCCTCCCGCTTCGAGCGTCTGGGAGGCGAGATTCCCCGGGGATTCCTCCTGGTGGGGCCGCCGGGTACCGGAAAGACCCTCATTGCCAGGGCGGTGGCAGGGGAGGCCGGCGTGCCCTTCTTCCACATGTCCGGATCCGACTTCATGGAGATGCTGGTGGGGGTGGGAGCCTCCCGGGTCCGGAGCCTCTTCGAGGAGGCCAAGGAGGCGGCGCCGGCCATCGTCTTCATCGACGAGCTCGATTCGGTGGGACGAAAGCGGGGTGCAGGGCTGGGCGGGGGGCACGACGAGCGGGAGCAGACGCTGAACCAGCTCCTCTCCGAGATGGACGGCTTCGAGGCCAATGAGGGGGTGGTGGTGGTGGCCGCCACCAACCGACCGGACATCCTGGACCCGGCGCTGTTGCGGCCCGGTCGGTTTGACCGGCGGGTGACCATGGATCTGCCCACTCGGGACGATCGGGAGGAGATCCTGAAGATCCACGCGAAGCGCAAACCCCTCTCGCCCGAGGTGGACCTTGGGGGGGTGGCCCGGGGCACGCCGGGGTTCAGCGGCGCCGACCTGCGGAACCTTCTCAACGAGTCCGCCCTCCTGGCGGCCCGAAAGGACCTGGATCAGATCCGTCCCAGCGAGATCGACGAGGCCAGGGACAAGATCATGATGGGGCTCGAGCGCAAGGGCGTCGTTCTCACCGATGAGGAGCGTCGGCTCCTGGCCTACCACGAGGCCGGCCACGCGGTGGCCGCCGCGATGCTCCCCAACGCAGACCCGGTCCACAAGGTGAGCATCATTCCCCGGGGGCGAGCCATGGGGGTGACGCAGCAGCTCCCTGAGCGGGATCGGTACCTGTATTCTCGGGACTTCCTGGAGGGCCAGTTGGTGATTCTCCTGGCGGGCCGGGCTGCCGAAGAGCTGGTGCTGGACACCATGACCAGCGGTGCCGAGGACGACCTGAAGCGCGCCTCTCAGCTGGCCCGGAAGATGATCCTGTCGTGGGGCATGAGCGATCGCTTCGGGCGCATCGCGTCGGGCGGCCGGCAACAGGAGGTCTTCCTGGGCGAGGAGATCGCCCAGCGGCGGGAGTTCAGCGATTCCACCTCCCGGGAGGTGGACGAGGAGGTCCGGGCCATCGTGGAAAACGCCTTCCAGACGGCCCGTTCTCTGTTGGAGGAGCACCGGGAAGGCCTGGACGGCGTGGCTGAAGCACTGCTCGCTGAGGAAGAGGTCTCAGGTCGGCGGGTCATGGAGCTGTTGGGGAAGGATCCCAGCGAGGTGCCCGACGCCCGCGTCGACGAGGCGGAGGTGGAGGTTGCTCCGGATCCGACTCCCGCGGGCAAGGCCGGCTCGGACGAGACGCCACACTCCTGAGGGCGTCATGAGCGGGGAGCAGGCACCAGATTCGGGGTCCAGAGACGAGGGGGCTCCCGAGGGAGTCCAGGCCCTGGACCACACCGCCGACGTGGGAATCCGGGTGGAGGCTCAGGACCTGGAAAGCCTCTTCAGACGAGTGGCGCTGGGTTCGTTGTGGCTGGCGGTGGGTGAGGCGTCGTCTCTCCCGGACGCCGCCCAGTCGAAGGAGGCGACCACCCGAACGGTAGAGCTGGAAGAGGAGGAGCTGGACGCCCTCCTCCGAAGCTGGAGCCGAGAGGTGCTCTACTGGCAGGAGGTGGAGGACTTCCTTGTCCGGGAGATCCCCGAACTCGAGATCACGAACCGGGAGTCCCGCTTCCGGCTCCGGGCCAGGGTCAGGGGCGAGCTATCGCCCGTGAGCCCCCTGAGAGAGATCAAGGGGGTCACCTGGCACGGCCTGGAGGTTCACCAGCGGGGTTCGGTCTGGCACGCCCAGGTCATCTATGACGTGTAGGTGAAGGGATCGTGTCGCCCCGTCCCCCGGTGGGGCGGCGATTCAGGTCGATCCGCCGAAGTTGCTCCACCGTTTCGGTGAGCTGCCGCAGGAGTTCCGCCTGCTGGTCCATCTGCGCCCGCATGGTCTGAAGCTCATCCAGCATGCCCAGGATCCAGCGGGCCTGTGCTCCTCGGATGGACTCCCCGTGAGTATCCCTCAGCTCCTCGAGCGCCGCCATGGCTCGCTCCCGGTCTACCACGGGGCTTTGGGGGAGGAGGTGCAGCATGGCCAGGCCCCAGAGTGCTTCCTCCCGATCCGGTACGGGCTCGTCGATGCTGGAGGCTCCCCGGGTGTCCTCGGCCTGCTCCAGGTACTGGGTGAAGAGAAACTCGGCCTGGTGATACCGCCCGGCCCTGAAGTGGTCCCGGGCCTCGTCCAGGGCGCTGTGTTCCAGCGCTTCGTCCAGGGCCTCGCTTTCCTCGATCTCGTCACTGGTGATTGGCTGTGGCTCGGCGTCGGGGGCTGGGGCGTCAGTGCTGCCGATGCCCAGGCGTGCGCATCCGGCCAGCACCACGAAGGCGACGGCCAGGACGAGGGTCCGGGAAGAGTGCCGTAGGAGGATCATGTCGAAGTACCTACCCCGGAGGGCGACTCAGGTGTCGGAGCTTCGGGGGCGTCTGCGGGCTCCCCTTCGTGCGCACGATCGCCTCCGGCTGCAGGCTCGCTCTCGTCTTCAGACTCCCCGGCAGGCGGCGGTTCGTCGGGGCGAGGCGTCTCCCAGGGGTCCTTCAGGTGCGCCGGTGCGTGGGGGAGGAGGACCCGAAGCAGTGCCCCCCCGTCGATGCCCTCATCCACCC
>SKVI01000316.1 GCA_007129525.1 Gemmatimonadota bacterium
CGTCATCGGCGTCGGTGACGAAGAGGGCCTTGCCGGCGGCCGAGCCCTCCCGGTTCACCAAGGCGTGGTACTGGTGGTCCGGTGGCAGCGACTGGGAGAAGGCTTCCGCCTGAACGGTCGCCTGAAAGGAGACCGTCCGGGCCTCCCAGTCCACACAGAGGCCCCCGTGTGGGTCCTGGCATGGTGCCTCCTGCGCGTCGGACGGCGCCTCTTGCGGACCGGGCGGGACCTCGAGCGGTCCGGCGGTGAGCACCAGGGCCACCGCCGGACCAATCCCCCAGAGGCCGAGGTCGGCGATCACGTGGTCAGCCGTTCATCTCGTAGTCACCGTGCCCCTCGATGTCGCCGCAGGCGATGGGGGTGCCGCCCTCGCCGTGGACCTGGATGAAGTGGGGCTCGTCCTCGGGGATGGCGTCGGGCTCCAAAGTGGTGGTGCTGGTGCCGGTTCCGTCACCCAGCCCCATGATGGGGTTCAGGGGCTCGGCCACGGGCCCGCCTTCCGCGCACGTGCCCTCGTGGATGTGGACCGCGTACTCCCCTTCCTCCGGCAGTCCCTCCACGTCGATGACCATGACCACCGCGTCGTCGGAGTGCATGGCCATGGCCTCGCCGGTGACCCCGGAGCCGTTCACCTCGGACAGCGGGGTGGTGGCGTGGATCACGTCCTCCATGGGATCGGCCGGCTCGGGCTCCATCTCGGCGGGCGGATCCTCGGCGTCCGGTGGCGGCGGGGGCGCCTCGCCACAACCCACCAGCATGAGGGGAACCACGAGGAGCAGGGCGAAGAGACGTGAAGCGGATCGGATATCGGATTGGGCGCGCATGGTGGAACTCCCTGGCTCGCAATGAGGAAGGGTCGTTTGTCAGCGAGCTTACATTATGGTGGGGGTGCGGTCGCCTCCGCCAGGGTGCGTCTGGTGCAGGGTCGCAGGAAGGGAAGGGGGTTGCAGCCCATCCCGGAACCTTGGAGACGGGCGGGGGATCGGATAGATTCGGGCGGTCACAGCCACGGCTCGATCGATCACAGTCACAGCATTCAAGCGCAGGAGCGTTCGTGAGCATCTGGAAGCGTCGCAGGACCCGCGAGGTGGATATCGGCGGGGTGAAGGTGGGGGGACCCAACCCGGTGGTGGTCCAGTCCATGACCAACACCGACACCGCCGACGTGGACCGGACGGTGGCGCAGGTCACGAAGCTGACCGCTGCCGGAAGCGAGCTCGTGCGGGTGACGGTGAACAACGACGACGCGGCCCGGGCGGTGCCGGAGATCGTGGCTCGCCTCCGCGATGCGGGCCAGGACGTGCCCATCATCGGCGACTTCCACTACAACGGCCACCTGCTCCTGGACCGGTACCCGGAGTGCGCCCGGGCGCTGGCCAAGTACCGGATCAACCCCGGGAACGTGGGGACCAAGCGCCGGGACGAAAACTTCCAGAAAATCGTCCGCATCGCGGTGGACAACGGGAAGCCAGTGCGGATCGGGGTGAACTGGGGCTCGCTCGATCAGAACCTCCTCACCGAACTCATGGACCGCAACGCCCGCCTCCCGGAGCCCCGGGACGCCCAGGCCGTCATGCGCGACGCCATGGTGGAAAGCGCCATGCGCTCGGCCGAGCTGGCCGAAGAGACCGGTCTCCCCAACGACGCCATCATCCTGTCGGCCAAGGTCTCGGAGGTGCCGGAGCTGATTGCCGTCTACCGGCAGCTTGCGCCCCTCTCCCGCTATCCCCTTCACCTGGGCCTCACGGAAGCGGGCATGGGGGCCAAGGGGATCGTCTCCACCAGCGCGGCCCTCTCCGTGCTCCTCATCGAGGGCATCGGTGACACCATCCGGGTGTCTCTAACGCCCCGGCCCGGCGGCGATCGGGCCGAGGAGGTGCGGGTGGCCCAGCAGATCCTCCAGTCGCTCCAGATCCGGAGCTTCGAGCCCCAGGTGACCTCGTGTCCCGGATGCGGACGCACCACCTCCACCTTCTTCCAGGAGATGGCCCAGGACATCCAGGGCTACATCCGGGAGCAGATGCCCGACTGGCGGGACCGCTACCCCGGGGTCGAGGAGCTGAACGTAGCCGTCATGGGGTGCGTGGTGAACGGCCCCGGCGAGTCCAAGCACGCCAACATCGGGATCTCACTGCCGGGCACCTTCGAGGAGCCCAAGGCCCCGGTGTACGTGGACGGCGAGCACTACACCACCCTGAAGGGCGACGGCCTGGTGAACGAGTTCAAGGACATTCTGCTGGAGTACATCGACCGTCGCTACGGAGCCGCGGGGTCCGGGTCCGCAGGAGAGGAGGCGTCCCGGGAGGAGGCGCCGGCCGGCGCCTGAGGGTCCTCGAAGCCTGATCGTGCGGCGGGATCAGCTCCCGTCCACTTTCCGGAAGTACTCCCAGATGGCCCGGGTGCGGAGCTCGTCCACTCCCTGGTCGGGCATGGGGTAGCGGTAGATCTCCAGGAGCTCCCGGGCCACCGGATCTTCTCGCAGCATGGAGTCGGGTTGCATGACCATGCCCCGGAACCACTCGTAGTCCCGCCGCCGGGTGATGCCTGCCATGGCGGGCCCCGCCGCATCGGGCCCGTGGACCGGATGGCACGCCAGGCACCCCCTCACCCGATACCACCGCTCGCCCGCCTCGGCCATCTCCCGGTCTATGGGGCTCCCGGGCTCGGGTGCCGCCAGGATCTCCTCGGCTTGGGGGTGGTCCGGATCCCAGGCGCCGTCGAGGGGGCTCCAGTCCTCCTGTTCGCCGCACCCTCCCACCAGGAGCAGGAGCAGGAGCGGCCGGAGGATGGGATGCAGAGGTGATGGCATGGGGGCAGGGATGGTTGGACGTCACGCCGTTCGATGATGCCGGGGGCCGACGAAAAA
>SKVI01000068.1 GCA_007129525.1 Gemmatimonadota bacterium
CCACCTCGCCGAAGAGGCCGATCTCGAGGCCTACGAAGGTGACGGCCAGGGTGGCCGCCGCCTGGGGGGTGGAGAGCCCCCACATGGCCATTCCCTGGTCCCGGTCGTAGCTGAAGAGGAGCTTGGAGCTCCACGCTCCGACGAATTTCCCCAGGTGCACCAGGAGGACCAGGGCGCCGGCCACGAGCCAGACCTCCAGGCTCTCGGTCATCACGCCGGGGTCCACCAGCATCCCCACCGAGAGCAGAAAGAAGGGGATGAAGAGGGCGTTCCCCACGAACCGGACCCGGGTCATGGTGGGGCTGTTCAACGGGATGAGCCGGTTCAGCGTCAGTCCGGCCAGGAAGGCCCCGATGATGGGCTCTGCACCCGCCAGCTGCGCCGCCCAGGCGGTGGCGAAGAGCACCACCATCAGAAAAATGAACTCGGCCGGTGCCTGGCTGGGCACGTTCCGGAAGAACCACCGGCCGATGCGGGGGACGGCCACCAGCACGACGGCGGCGTACAGGCCCAGCATGCCGAAGAGCTGAAGCCAGAAGAGGGTGCTGAGCTCACCCTCCATGGAACCGGCCACTACCGCCAGCACTGTGAGAGCCAGGGTATCGGTGACCAGGGTGCCCCCGATGACCGTGATCATGGCCGGGTTCTTGGCGATCTCGAGCCGGCTCACCACCGGGTACGCCAGGAGGGTGTGGGAGCCGATGATGGCCCCGATGAGCACGGCCGCCGGCAGCCCGAATCCCAGCATGGGCATCACCAGTACGCTGAGCGCCATGGGAAACCCGAAGGAGAGGACCCCGAAGATGACGCTCCTGCGGCGGTACTCGTTGAAGCGGTTCAGGTCCAGTTCCAGACCTGCCAGGAAAACCAGATACAGGAGTCCCACCTGTCCCAGCAGCTCGAAGGTGAAGTCTCGCTCCAGGAGTCCCGTGACGTTGGGACCCACGATGGCCCCGAACACGATGAGGCCGATGATCCCCGGAACCTTCAGGCGCTCGAAGAGCACCGGCGCCAGCAGGAAGATCCCCATGGCCAGCGCGAAGATCAGCACCGGATCGTTGATGGGGAGCGAGGTGGGCATGGGTTCGTCCTGCGCTTCGAGGATGAGCCGCCGTACCCACGGATTCGCGGCGGGGGAGGTTGGCGATGACGGTCGGGTGGCCGATCGCCGGATGGGTGGAGCCCCCGCCGGCCAGATCAGGCCGGCAGACGGGGCCTCGGCCCGGCGCACGAGCAGCCAATCTACGGCTCCGGGCCATTGGACTCAACCGGCGCAACCCCTTCCCGTCCTTGGATGAACGCCTGTGAAGGCTATATTGGATGGGTCCGAGTCGGCCGGCGCGGGGAGGCCCCCGTCCCGGCTCGCCCGATCCTTTGAATCCCTCCGCCCGGCCGGAGCCGCCCGTCCGAATGCATCCACTCGAGATCCCCGCGCAGGCCAAGACCCCGCTGGTCCGGGAGGCCCGTGCCCTCCCCGCCATGGGACCGGCCCCGTTCCTGGCCGCCATGGGTGGTCGACCCCGGGGGTTCTGGGGACGGGGGGAGCGTTGGGTGGCCTGGGGAGGGGCGCTGGCTCGGGTGGACCTGGGAGCCGAGCCGAAGCGTTCCCGCTACGACGAGGTGCGGCGCCAGGTGGCGGAACTGTCGGGCGGGAGCGCCCTGGACTGGGCCGGCGTCGAGCCCCGGCGGCGGCCCCGTTTCTTCGGGGGCTTCTCCTTTCTGGACGATTCGGAGGGGAGCGACCACTGGGACGGATTCTCCGCCGCCGGTTTCTTTCTGCCACGCGTTGTCCTGGAAGGTGGCCCGGACGGGGTTCTCCTGGTGCAGCATCGCTTCGGGGACGGGGGGCACGTCGAGGGCGTGGATCCCGAGCACCAGCCGGTGGGTGCCGCCACATCGCTGGACGCCCTGGCCGAGGAGCTCCTGGCGGCGGCGTCGTCGAACGGATCCCCCAATGCGCAGGGAGTCGGGACCGACCCCGCGACCCCGGTGTTTCCCCCCGAGGAGACAAGTGTGGGGACCGACCCCGTTCAACGGGCCGACCCGGGTGATCGGCGGCGGTGGGAGGCGGCGGTCCGGTCGGTGCTCGAGGCGGTGGAGTCCGGAGAGGTGAGAAAGGCCGTCCTCTCGAGGATTCTGGACATTCGTCTACGGCGGCCGGCGGATCCGGTGGCCGGCCTCGGGATCCTTCGCCGGGAGAACCCCAGGGCTCACGTCTTTTTCCTGGAGCCGCGGCCCGGACGGGTCTTCCTGGGAGCGGCGCCCGAGATCCTGGCTGAGCTCAGGGGCCGACGCTTCGAGGCCACCGCGGTAGCCGGCTCGGTGGCACGGGGAAGGGACGCGGAGGAAGACGCGGCGCTGGCCCGGAGGCTCCTGGCCAGCTCCAAGGACCGGGCGGAGCATCGGCTCACCGCCGAGGAGATGGTGGAGGTCCTTGCGCCTCGCCTGACGGAAATGCAGGTGGAGGACGAGCCCCGGGTGCTTCGTCTGGCCCGAATCCAGCACCTGGAGACGGTGATCCGGGGTCGCGCCGGCGACGGGGAGGACGTGCTCTCGATGGTGGAGGCCCTCCACCCCACGCCGGCGGTCTGCGGACGTCCCCGGAGCGATGCCCTGGAGCTCATCCGCCGGATCGAACCCTTTGAACGGGGCTGGTATGCGGGCCCCGTGGGATGGGTGGACCCGGCGGGCGACGGCGACTTCGTGCCGGCGCTACGGTCTGCGGTGGGTGGAGGGGATCGGTGGCGCCTCTTCGCCGGGGCCGGGATCGTGTCCGGCTCGGAGCCCGAGGCCGAGTGGGAGGAGACGGACCTGAAGTTCGAGCCCGCCCTCCGGGCGCTGGGGGCCGGCG
>SKVI01000277.1 GCA_007129525.1 Gemmatimonadota bacterium
GTGACCCCCGGGCTCACCGCCTGCACCGCGGCCGTCCGAGCTTCCTCCACCACCTCGTACACCGCCCGCTGGGCCGGCGAGAAGGTCCCGGCCACCGGAAAGGTCCGGGTGATGTCGCCGGCGTACATCCGGACCTCGGCCCCGGCGTCCAGGAGCACCAGATCCCCGGGACCCAGCGCGTCCGAGTTGGCCACGTAGTGGAGGGTGCAGGCGTTTACCCCGGAACCCACGATGGTGGCGAAGGCCGGGCCCTGGGCACCCTCCCGTCGGAAGGCGGCCTCCAGTTCAGCCTGGAGCTGCCACTCGCCCCGGCCTGGCCCGGTAGCCGCCAGGGCGGCCCGAAACCCCTCCGCCGTGACCCGGACCGCCTCCCGGAGGACCGCGATCTCCTCCGGGCCTTTGTGAAGCCGCAGCTCATCGAGAATCTCGCCCGGGTCCACCACGCTCCTGGGCCCCCGACCCTTCCGACTCCCGCGGCTCCGGGCTTCCTGGAGCGCCTGGATCACCAGGTTCTCTACGGTGCGGTGTCGCCCCAGCCGAAAGTGGATGCGCCGGGCATGGGCCAGGAGTTTGGGCAAGCGGTCGTCCAGCTCACCTATGGGGTGGGCCGCATCTACCGCGAACCGCTCCCGGGCCCGCTCGGGTCCCAGCCTCGGGCCGCTCCACTGTTCGGCAGCCGGATCCCGGGGGCGGACGAAGAGAACGGCTCGCTCCTCGTCGGCGAATCCTCGCAGGACCAGGAGGGCCTCGGGTTCGGTGAACCCGGTGAGGTAGAAGAGCTCCGAGTCCGGCCGATAGGGCAGCTCCGAGTCCCGGGACCGATAGAGGATGGGGGCCGCAGGCAGAATCATGGCGCCGTCCCCTAGCTCCTCCAGGACCCGCTCCCGGCGTCGGAGGAAGACGTGGGCGGGAACGCCGCTGAAGTCTCCATCTGGGTCTCGCAACTGGCTCGCCTCCACCTGGGTTTCATCGGCCCGGAACCTGTCCACTGAACAGCCCGTAACCTACCGGAGGGCCGGCGACCTCGACAACATGGCCCGGACGCCATACCTTCGGCCTTCCTCCGATTCCTTGAAACTTCGATGGGTCCCGCGTGCGAGCGTGGGACGACCCGATCGAGGGCACTCGTGCCCTCTCTCCATAGAGGCACCGTGGTACTATCAGTTCTCATCGCCCTTCTGGCTCTGGCGGGTGAAGCGGACGCGCTCCCCACCGCCGCCGACCTCCCCGGTCCCGAGTACGGACTCTCGCTCTCCGGCGATACCGTGGTGGTGAGCGACACCGTCGTCCGCGGAGACACGGTTCTGGGAGGTGACACCCTGACCTTCCCGGACCCCGAAGTGGCCACGCCCACCGGCCCCACAATTCCGGGCGACACCATCGACCTCATCCCGGTCCCCGAGCTGGTGGTGGACATCCTTCGGGCCCCCATGCAAATGGGCGAAGCCCCCTTCGCCATCTCCAGAATCGGCAACGAAGTGTGGGCCACCGGGCGGTCACAGAGCTCCATCGAGGAGGCGCTCCAGGGCCTTCCGGGAGTGCAGATCCACAACCGATTCAACGACGCCGTGGGCGAGCGGATCTCCATCCGGGGGTACGGTGCCCGTTCCCAGTTCGGCGTCCGGGGGGTCAAGATCGTGGTGGACGGAATTCCCGCCACCCTTCCCGACGGCCAGTCCACGCTGGACCACCTGGACCTGGGCTCCCTGGGTCAGGTAGAGGCGCTGCGGGGTCCGGGCTCGGCCATGTACGGGAACGCCGCCGGAGGCGTCCTCACCTTCGAGACCCGTCCCCCCGCCCAGGCTCCCCTGCGACAGGAGTTTCGGGTCATTCAGGGAGACCACGACTATCAGAGGCGACAGAGCACCACCAGCGGACAGGTAGGGGAGGTGGACTACTTCCTCAACCTGGCCCGGTACGAATTCGGCGGGTTCCGATCCGATCCCCTGGGCGCTCCCGGCGAGACCTACGGTGGCGCGGTCCGTGACCACCTGAACGCCCAGGCCTCAGCCCCTCTCCTGGACGGCCGGCTCCGCCTCATTGCCAACGCCATGGAACTGGACGCGGAGAACCCGGGGGCCCTGGCGCGCCACGACCTGGCGTACGGTGACCGGCGGGCGCTGTCCCACAATGTGCAACAGCAGGCCCGCAAGGATGCCCGCCAAAGGCAGGGGAGCCTCACCTGGGAAGGCCCGCTGGGCGACCGGGAGCTCCACCTCATGGCCTACGGCATCCGTCGGGACATCGTGGAGCCAGGGGTGGCGGACTGGGTCGAACTGGACCGATTTGCAGGAGGCTTTCGGGCGGCCGTCAGGAGCGAGTTCGTGGGCGAGGAAGGACGCCTCTGGTGGTCGCTGGGCATGGACGCGGACCTGCAGCGCGACCACCGTCTCACCTACGAGAACCTGGATGGGCTCCGGGGACTCCGGACCATGGATCAGAGAGAGCGGGTCTCCGCCGGAGCCGTCTTCATTCAGGCCATGCTTCCCATCAACCAGATGCTGGACGTTCTCACCGGCCTCCGCTATGACCGGATCCGTTTTTCCGCCCACGACCGATTTCCCGGCGCACCCGGCCAGGAGGCCGATAGTGGGGCCCGGACGCTGGATTCCGCCTCTCCCTCCTTCGGGTTCCACGCCGGATTCCACGATGCGCTGGGTCTCTACGTGAACCTCACCACCGCCTTCGAGACTCCCACGGCCAACGAACTCTCCACCCGCCCCGATGGCGGGCGGGGCTTCAACCCGGAGCTGGAGCCGCAGGTGGGGATCACCACCGAGGTGGGCGGACGGGGCGTGCTGGGCTCCACCCTGGCCTGGGAGGCGGTCTTCTTTCACACCA
>SKVI01000290.1 GCA_007129525.1 Gemmatimonadota bacterium
ACGGCGCCCGACTTCAGCGTCATGGCCATGCCCGGCCAGTTCATGGGCGTGTCGGTAGACGGCACCCGGTTCGAACCCGTCTCCCACCCCCGCATGGGCCCTGGATTCCTCCACCTCACCGCCTTTTCCCCCTTCTTTCTGCAGGAGCTGGAGTTCTCGCCCCAGGACCTGGACGGCGAGCGGGGCGGCATTCCCGGGGCCCGACTGCGGGCCTCCACCGTGAGGGGGGGCAACCACATGGAGATGGAGGTCTTCGGCAGCGCCCTGGGCATGCCCCTGGGGCTGGACGGCCCCCTGGGCGGGTCGGTGGACACCGGCGTGGCCCCGGAAGGGGGCGTCCTGATCCGGGGTCCCATCGTGGCCGACACTGCCCACTTCGCGGTGGGCGTGCAGGCCCGCCAGGCCTCCCGGACCCTCTCGCCCCTGGGCGCGTCATCCCGGGAGCAGGGTGCCCTTTTCCTGGACGCCATCGGGGACCCGGACCGCCCGTTGGACGCCAGGCTCGGTCCGTCGCGGGTGGACCACTGGGACGCAGTCTCCGCCTTCGGCAGGGTGGACTGGAACATCACCGACCGGAGCTCCCTGACCGTGCGCTCGAACGTGGGGGTGGCCCGGGACGGCAGGGCCGATGAGGTCCCGAGTCCCGCCCTGGCGCCTCCGCAGGGCGTCGACGCCTCGGACGCCCTCTTCGGGGCCGGCTACTTCCGAACCATGGGCCAACGGGGCGCGCTGGAGATTCGCGCGGGCTACGAATCCAGCACCCGGGAGTACGGCGGCGCGTCGTTCCCCGGCGGTGCGCTGGACGGCCGCACCTGGGTCCAGGACGGCGGGGTGGTGGCCGGCACCGACCCCTCGATTCCGGGACGCTTCCACCAGAGCGTCTTCAGACTGGGTCCCACCAGCCACTTCAGCGTGGGCGACCACCAGATCAAGGTGGGGGCCGATGTGGCGCGCAAGAGCTACGAGGAGGAGTCCATGGGCGTGATGGCCCCCTCTGCGGGCCACCCGGACGTCCAGGCGTTCCAGGACGGCCGCGGCCTGTCGGTGCGTCAGGAAGGACCCCGGCGAGACGTGACGTTTGAGCGCTCCACCCTCGGGCTCTTCGTGCAGGACCGGTGGAATGTGGCCCCCGAGCTCACCGTCACCGGGGTGGTGCGGGTCTCGGCCGAGTCCCTTCCCCTGGACGACATCCTCCCCAGCGAGAGCTGGACCTCCCAGACCGGACTGCCCCGGGGACCGGACGACGAGGAGATCCGTGGGCGGCTCTCGCCCCGGATCCAGGTGGAGTGGACGCCGGGAACAGGGGGTGACTGGCGGATCGAGGGAACCGCCGGCATCCAGCACGGGGAGGTGCATCCCGGGCTGCTGGCCGAGATGCTGGCCGACTCCGGGGCCGTGCGGCACCGCCAGACGCTGGGCGCCCTCTCCGGCAGCGCCGACGATCAGGTGGCGTTCCAGGGGCGGACGCTCTCGGTGCTGGGGCCTCGTTTCGACGCCCCCCGGACCCAGTCGCTGGACCTGGATCTGGCCCGCACCCTGCGCCCCGGCACCTCGCTGGAGGTGGGCCTGGGGATGCGGCAGACCGACTTCCTCCCTCGGCGGCGGGACCTGAACCGGGTACCGGCCCGGTACGCCGTGGACCAGTTCGACCGGGAGCTCTTCGGTGAGGTGGTGCACCGGCACGGGGTCATCGCCGTGCGGCCGGGCTCGGACCGGCGGTTCAGCGATTTCGGCACGGTCTCGGCGCTGGAGTCCGATGGGTGGGCCACCTGGTGGGGCATGAGCGTAGGACTCGCGCACCAGGGCCCCGGCCCCCTGGAGTTGAATGCCACCTACACCTACTCCACCACCCGCGACAACATGCCCCAGGGCGCCGCCGGGTGGCCGACCCTCGCCGCCGGGCAGACCACCAGCTCCGGCGCCGGCGAGGCCGAGTGGGTGGAAGGCCGCTCCGACCTGGACGTGCCCCACCGGTTCGTGGCCTCCGGAAGCCTCGATCTCCTGGAGGCTCCCGGACTCCGGCTCGGCGCCCTCTACGGGTTCCGGTCCGGCACCCCCTTCACCCCCACCGTGCGCGACCTGCTCCACGGGTCCGACCCGCTGGGCCCCGGTGCGGTGCTTCACGGCTCCGGCACGCCCGTCAGCATCCCCACGGGGCTGGGCGCCCCCCAGGAACTCACCGCTGCGTGGCCCTGCGTGGCCGACCTGGTGGGTGCGGCCCGGGAGCGCAACACCTGCCGGACCCCCGGAATCCACGACCTGAACCTGCGGGTGGGGCTGGACCTGGCGGTTCGTGACACGTGGCGCCTCTCCCTGAACGTCGACGCGCTGAACGTGCTGGACGACGGCCCCTACCTGCCGGACCCCGCGGTCTTCGTGGTGGACGGCAGCGGCGAGCTCTCTCCCGTGACCGACGGCCGGCTCAACCTTCCGGTGAAGGTGAACCCGGACTTCGGCGAGCCCCTGGTCCGGCTCTCTCCCGGACGATCGCTTCGCATCGGCCTCGGCCTGAGGTACTGACCATGACTTCTTCGCACTCCGCACCCCGAGCCATGCACCCTATCCGTGCCTCACTCCGCGCCCTGGATGCACTCCGCGCCGTGGATACACTCCGCACCCTGGACGCCCTCCGCCGCCTGGCGCTTGTTCCCGGCCTTGTTCTCCTCGCACTTGCGGGGCTGGCGGGCTGCGACGGAGCCGACGACCGCCATCTCTTCTCCATCGACGGAACCGGGACGGTGGAGGGTCGGGCCTTCCTGGACCTGAACCGCGACGGCCTCCCCTCAGGGGGTGAAGGCCCCCTGGCCGATGTCCGCGTGGGCGTGGTCATGG
>SKVI01000132.1 GCA_007129525.1 Gemmatimonadota bacterium
CGCGCCCCGGAGCTGATCTCGAAGACCTCCCTGAGGGGAAGCCGAATCTCCCGAAGCTCGATCCGCTCCGGCTTCACGCCTGCCGATCCAGCACGCTGAAGACTTCGTCCACCTGGCTCCAGCCCACCGTCAGAAGAAAGGTGTTGTTCCTGCCGTACGACTTGTCGCCCAGAATGAAGAAGTCGGGCTCGGGATTCATCAGACTCTCGGCTCCGTGGCTCGTTTGATCCAGGCAGTCTTCCCCACCGCCGGCGCCCAGGAGCGCCGCAGCGAGCTTCATGGGACCGCTGGTGGCGTAGCACTCGTGCACCTGAAGCTGCCGGTAGAGGGTATGGTCGCCCACACCTCCGGTGAGGGCAAGGATGCGGTCCACCTCCACCACGGTGGTCGCCTCCTCCGCTTCGGACGGCCCCCCGCCGCCGGAACCCCGCCGGCGAAGCCGAACCTGCACCACGCCGCCCTCCGAGGCCAGGCTGTCCACGCTGGTGCCCGGCAGGAGCCTGACATGGCCCGAACCGCCTTCAGCCACCGAGCGGGCGTCCCGGGTGAGCCGGCTGCGAAGGGGAAGGGGGTCGTCGTCCTGGACCTCCCAGTCGGGGCCGCCCCGGCGAATGCTCCAGAGCACCCGAGTATCCGGGTGCCGCGCCGCGAACTCGGCCAGGTCCCGGGCCGCCGTCTGCGCCGAGTGCCCGGCACCCACCAGGAGCACGGTCTGCCCTCGCCAGTGCTCGCCCTCGGAGGCCAGGTCCGGAATCCGGTGATGGATCCGACCCGCCAGCCGCGACTCTCCCGGCGCCGGAATCCCGCCGTCGCCCAGGGGATTGGGATTGCCGTACGTCCCGCTGCAATCCAGCACCACATCGTGGTGCTCCACCCACTCGCGTCCGTTCTCGTCGGTGAGCAGGAGCCGGAAGGGGCGCCGGCTCCGAACGGGACTTCCGATCTCCTCGTGCTTCAGCGTGCCCTCTCGCCCCACCGCCACCACCCGGGTTCCCAGCCGCAGGCCGGAAGCCGGCTCGGGGAGGGCCCACAGGGGATCCAGCACCCGGTCCGCCAGCTCGTGTCCGGTGGGAGAAGCATTCTCGTCCACCTCGAGCGGGCGACCCGCCTCGGCCAGTGCGTCCCGCATGCGGGACGAGACATTCATGGACCAGGGACTGAAGAGCCGAACATGGCCCCATGAGCGAAGGTGGCCCGCCGGGTGCGGCGCCGCCTCGTAGACCGTCACCCGGTGGCCCCGCTGTCGGGCGGCCAGCGCGGCGTCCAATCCCACCGGGCCGGCACCGATGACGGCGATCCGCCGCGACCGCGTGGCTGTGCCCAGCGAGGGTTCCGCGGCGCCGGGGCCGACATCCGGCTCGGACGAGGGCGGGCGCTGCGACGAGCCGTCGGTTCTTTGGTGGGTCATCAGGAGGTCTTCAGGGGCCGAAGCGGAAAAGTGGAACGGGCTGGAAGCGCGGATGAGCCGGTAAAGGGGGGCGGCAAGGGGCTTCGCCGGTCACCGTGAGGCGGGCCCGCCCCCCTCCTCTCGAACCAGACGGTAGTGGGAAAGGTTCCCGCTTCGGACCAGCGCCCTCACCTCCCATCCTCGCTGCAGGTAGTGCACGAGAACTGTGCGAGTGGCCTGTCTCCACTCCCTGGCCAGCTCGGCATGGTCCCGTCGCAGGCGCTGAATGTGCGCGGGTATGGCCACCGTGATCACGGAAGCATCGAGGCGGAGCACGGGAGCCGCGGGGCGTGGGACGGATTCGGGGCTCGAAGGAGCGCCGGGGGCCGCGACACCGCCGGCCCCCTCCAGGGCCGCCGCTTCGGAGGCGTCTGCGAGTGCCTGGTGATCCTTCACGTCTTCCCCGAGCCGGGCCTTCACCCGCGGCGTGTCCAGCTCCCAGATGGCCACCAGACGATCGGTGCCGATCCCCTGGTGCAACGGCGAATCCGACTCGCCGTACATGTCCTCCACGTACTCCCTGCATACCACACCCAGGCGTTCCAGGTTGAGGTAGGCGTTCCTGGACTCAAGGGGGTCGAAGGTCCAGTACACCCGCCGCACGTCCCTCTCCAGGAGCACCTCCCGCTGGTGAAGCTTCAACCGGCGACCCAGGCCGGCGTCCCGAAGCCCGGGCCGAACCGCCAGCATGTCGGACCAGTGCACTGGAACTCCGTCCTCGATCCCCGTCATGCCGAAGACGAAGCCCGCCAACTCCGCGTCGCCGTCGTAGGCACCCGAGGCCACCCCGCCCAACCGCTGGCTCACCTTCAGGATGGCCACCGGGACCCGCTCCGAGAATCCCTCCCCCCAGACTTCCTCCTGTAGAGCCACGCAACCCCGGAACTCTTCCATGGTCCGGAAGGGCCGGATGGTGAAGGCGTCCGCCCTGGTCGAACTCATGGGGCCACATCCCCGGTCTCCCCGTCCAGCCCCAGACATGCCTTCAGGAGCCGATCCACCTCGGCCAGCGTCTCGCTCCGGCGAATGTCCAGGCAGGGAAGGTCCACCAGCCGTTGCACCAACTCCACCCCGGCCCGGGTGTTGGCGGCGATGCCGGTCACCAGGTCCGGCGTGCTCCCGTAGGCCCGCATGAGGCCCAGCACCGCGTACGGATCCGTCGCGCAGAGCACCGTCATCCGTACCGCTGAGTCCAGGCATTCCACCGCCACGGTGCCGTTGTACGGCTCAAGGGGCGAGGCCCCCACCTCCACCACCGCCACGTCCACCGGCGCCTGGTTCATGCGGGGAATCAGGCACGCCAGAGCCCGACGGTACTCCACCGCGGGGCAGACCGTCGACGGAAGACCGGCATCTACGAAGTCGAAGATGGGGGCGGC
>SKVI01000077.1 GCA_007129525.1 Gemmatimonadota bacterium
CGATTGGCAGAGCGGACCGATTCTTTCCATCACGGAAGCCGAGCACGACCTCCTGCGGGCGGAAGCACTCCTGTGGCTCGGTCGTCCCGCCGAAGCCCTTCCCTACATCAACAAGTCGAGAGTGGCCAATGGTGAGCTGGAGCCGGTCACCCTGGACGGCGCTCCTGTGAACGCCCAGGGGAACTGTACGCCGCGCAAGTACAACGGCGAATGCGGCAGCCTCTGGGACGCCATGCGCTGGGAGAAGCGGATCGAGACCATGGGCACGGAAGGCGGCTGGGTCGCATGGTTCGATCGGCGAGGCTGGCAGGGTCTGGTCCAGGGTACGGAACTTCACTGGCCCGTGCCCCTGGAAGATCAGGATCTCCTGGCCATGCCGCGCTACACCATGGGCGGCGGGCAGGGAGACAGCGCTCCGTCCCAGGACGTCGAGCGCTGTCCTGCGGCCATCAGCGGGCTGGCGGGCTGTCAATGACGCGTCTGCGGCACCACCGCTGATGACGAGCTGCCGGGGGCTCTCGAGGACACTTTGATATAACCCGGGAGTATAGGAGGGGTCGGGACGGCGAGCCCGTGCCGGCCCCTCCTTTCGTAGTGCACTCTCAACCTCACGTATCCGATGCGATGTCACCGGAGCACGGCCCTCGCAGGGACGCTCGTTCTGGTCCTCCTCCCGTCCGCCTGTGGTGAGCAGGATGCCGTGCGGGAGGTACCGGACACTCCGACCTTCTCTTCGCACGTGGCCGAGATCCTCTACTCCGAGTGCGTCACCTGCCACACCTCGGATGGTGTGGCGCCCTTCGCCTTGGAGCGGTATGAGGATGCCCGTGACCACGCAGATCGTATTGCACAGGCCACCGGGGAGGGACACATGCCGCCCTGGCTGCCGGAGGCCGGAGGGCCACCTCTCGCCGGTGAACGACATCTCTCGGGCCGGGACATAGAAATCCTTCGGCGATGGGCGGAGGCAGGCGCGCCGCTGGGGGACGCCGACGAGGTTCCGGATCCGCCCGTCCGCATGGAGGGCTGGGTGCTCGGAGAGCCCGATCTCATCCTGGAAATGCCCGAAACCTACCTGGTGCCCGCGGCTGAGGGGCCTGGGGGACCGGGACACAGCCACGAGGACATCTTCCGGAACTTCGTCATTCCCGTGCCGGTGGACGAGGTCCGGCACGTCCGGGCGGTAGAGTTCCAGCCGGGAGCGTCCGGCGTGGTGCACCATGCCATCCTGAGCGTCGATCCGACCCCCAGCTCGCGGGAAGCGGACGCACGGGACCCGGAGCCGGGCTTCGATGGCATGTTCACCGGCTCGGCGGCCCGTCCTCCTGGCGGGTTCTTTATCGGCTGGACGCCCGGCAAGCAGCCGAGCTGGAATCCCGAGGGTCTCACCTGGCCCCTGGAGCCTGGAGCCGACTTCGTGATCCAGGCCCACTTCAGACCCATGGACGAACCGGTGGAAGTACGGTCCCGGGTTGGGTTGTATTTCGGCGATCAGCCGGCGGAACGCACCGCGCTTCTTCTGCAGCTCACCGCTCGCACAATGCGGATTCCCCCGGGAGAAGCCGAGTACACGGTAGAGGACGCCTTCGAGCTCCCGGTGGACGTGGAGATCGTCGGCGTCTATCCCCATGCGCACTATCTGGCCCGGACCATTGAAGCCCACGCCGTACTCCCCGACGGCACGGAACGAACGCTGCTGCACATCCCCGACTGGGATTTCGACTGGCAGGAAGCCTACACCTTCAAGGATCCCGTGGCCCTGCCGTCCGGAACCCAGCTCCGGATGCGGTACGTGTACGACAACTCTGCCGACAATCCCCAGAATCCCCACGATCCGCCCCGGGAGGTGGTCTACGGACCCAATTCCTCGGACGAGATGGCGGAGCTCTGGCTTCAGGCGCTCCCCGCCGATCCGGCCGACTTCGACACCCTCAGCGACGCGATGATCGTGAAGCAGCAAGGCGACCGGGTCGCCGGATGGAGGCACCGGGTGGAGGTGGACTCCACCGACGCCTGGGCCCATGCTCGCCTCGCCGCCGCGTACGACGAACGGGGCCAGACGCACCTCGCCTTCGACCACTACCAGCGGGCCCTGGAGCTGGATCCCGACATCGAGGGCGCCCACTTCGGGCTGGCTCTGATCTTCGAGCAGCGGGGCGAGATGGCCGACGCTCTTCACCACTACCGGGAAGCGGTCCGGATTGCGCCCCAGGAGGCGGCGGCCCGAAACAACCTCGCGAACCTCCTCTACTATGAAGGTCGGTTCGACGAGGCGGAGCGGCAGTACCGGGCGGCCATCGAGGCCGACTCGACACACACCGATGCGTATGTGAACTTCGGAAACCTCCTCCGCGACCAGGATCGAGGAGACGAGGCGCTGGAGCTGTACAGGGAAGCGGCCCGCGTGGCGCCGGATTTACCGGACGTTCACATCACCCTGGCCTTCAACCTGATCCTCCTCGAGGAGCCGGACGAGGCCATGGAGCACCTTCGGGAGGTGGCCAGGCTGGCTCCCCAGGCCGTGGAGCCCCACATTTCGGCGGCGTGGATGCTGGCGACCCACCCCGAACCCTCGGCGCGACGTCCCGACCACGCGCTGCAGCTCGTGGAGGCGGTGCAGGGCGCCCTTCGCGGAGATCATCCCCTGGTGCTCGACGTCCTGGCCGCGGCCCACGCAGCGGCGGGACGGTACGACGCCGCCCGGACCACGGCGGAGGAAGCGCATCGCCTGGCCTCGGCCATGGGCGAGACGGAGCTGGCGCGGCAGATCGCGGAGCGGCTCGAGTTGTACCGGGAAGGTCGGCCCTACGTGGCACCGGTGGAGCC
>SKVI01000091.1 GCA_007129525.1 Gemmatimonadota bacterium
GCCGACCCCGGCCAGGTCTTCCAGGGCACTCTGAACGGTGGCGGGCAATTCGACCTCCACCGCGAGCTCCTGGCCGACCCCGGAGAGCGCTATGTCCCCACCCTGCAGGGTGAGGAGGAGGTGGACGGTCGGCGCACCCATGTGCTGGCCCTCGAGCCCACCGGTCTCTCGCCCTTCCTGCGGGCCCGGGTCTGGGTCGACACCTCGGACCACATGGTCCGCAAGCTGGAGATCACCGAGGACGAGGGTTTCGTCCGCACGGTGGAGCTCTCGGGGCTGGAGCTGAATCCCACGATTCCGCCGGAGCGCTTCCGGTTCGAACCGCCCTCCGGCGTTCAGGTGATCCGGCGATGAGCGGTCGGCTCCGGACCCGGGAGCTTCCGGTGTTTCCGGTGACGGCCGATCCGGTACGCCCGGAGGTCCCGCCGGAGGTGGAGCCGGTGGACCACGAGTTTCCGGCCGCCGGTCCCGAGGAGGGCCCCCGCATCGGCCTCGTCACCCTGGGCTGCGACAAGAACACCGTTGACTCGGAGCGCATGATGGCCGCCCTCGTAGGCCACGGTGCGCGGGTGGCGCCGGGGGTCGAGGGCGCCGAGGTGGTGGTGGTGAACACCTGCGGCTTCATCGACCAGGCCAAGGAGGAGTCCATCGACACCATTTTGGAGGCCTGTGCGCTGAAGGACCGGGGCCAGGTGAAGGCGGTGGTGGCGGTGGGATGCCTGGTACAGCGATACAAGGAGGAGCTCTCGGAGCAGATCCCCGAGGTGGACGTCTTCATGGGGCTCACCGAAATGCAGGGGCTGGTGCCGGAGCTGCGGGAGCGGGGGCTTCTTCCCAAGGAACCTCCGGCGGTGCCCAACATGGAGCGGCCCCTTCGGATCCTCTCCACCGACACGCCCCACACATCGCACCTGAAGATCAGCGAGGGCTGCGACCATACCTGCGCCTTCTGCGCCATCCCCCACATGCGCGGGCTGCACCGGTCGGCCCCGGTGGAGGAGCTGGTGCGCGAGGCCCGGGAGCTGGAAGCTCGGGGCGTACGGGAACTGAACATCATCAGCCAGGACACCACCTGGTACGGCCGTGACCTGCGAAGAGCGGCGGTTCAGGCCGCCGGTCCTGGCGGAACCCCCGAGGCCACCCCTCTGCTCCCCGATCTGCTGCGGGCGCTTCTGGACGGGACCACCCTCCCGTGGTACAGGCTCTTCTACATGTATCCCTCGGGAATCACTCCCGAGCTGGTGGAGCTGCTGGCCTCGGAGGCCAGGCTCCTCCCGTACCTGGACATGCCGATCCAGCACGGTAGCGACACGGTGCTGCGCCGAATGCGCCGACCCGAGCGGCAGGCCGCCATCAGGGAGCGGGTGGCCTGGCTCCGGGAGGCGATCCCGGACCTGGTCCTCCGCACCACGGTCATCGTGGGCTTTCCCGGCGAGACCGAAACCGAGTTCCAGGAAATGCTGGACCTCCTGGACGAGATCCGCTTCGACCGGGTGGGAGCCTTTCCGTACTCCATCGAGGAGGGCACCCCGGCGGCGGAGATGGAGGGGCAGCTCTCCGATGGCGAGAAGCGGGACCGCCTGGAGACCCTCATGGATCTCCAGCGGGCGATCTCCTTCGAGCGTAACGAGGCCATGGTGGGCCAGAGGGGGACCGTGCTGGTGGACCGACGGGTGACCGACGACCCGGACCACGTGGCCGAGGGTCACGCATGGAGTCAGGCGGTGGATGTGGACGGGATCACCCGGATCCTCTCCGTCGAGGGCGGCAGCCGGCGAACAACAGCGCCGGGAGAGCTGGTGGAGGTGGAGTTCGTGGACGCCCTGGAGTATGACCTCATCGCTCGCGTGGTGGCGTAGTTCAGGATGGGAGGACACCGGTATCAGGGGGCGGGACGCGGCGATTGGACGGACGTTCGCTTCGCCCCGCCCTTTTAACATTTTCAGTATCTATACACTCTTTCTTTACCTACATGCGACGAAGATCGACGCGGTGGAGGCCGAAACCGGCAGGGCCGGGGTCGGCGTGCCCTCCTCCGCCCCGAACCGTCGACCGGGATCTTCGGCGCATGTCCGCCGGCGTATGTTCGACGCGCGGCTCATGCGCGCAAACGTGAAGGCACACTCGATGGGTGAACAGGCATGAAGCTTCGCAACGTGGTGGTGGCAGTCGTGGTTCTGGCCGGACTGGGGGCCTGGTGGGCCACCCGCCAGTACGGCACCGCCGAAGGAAGCCTTCCTCCCCTCCACACCGAGACGGTGGATCGGGGGGACGTGTCCCAGCGGGTGGTGGCCCACGGCTCGCTCCAGCCGGTGGAGCGGGTGGAGGTGGGCAGCCAGGTCTCTGGGATCGTGGATGAGGTGATGGTGGACTTCAACTCCCGGGTGACACGGGGACAGCCCATCGCCCAGATCGACCCCTCCACCTTCGAGGCGGCGCTGAATTCTGCGGAGGCCGAGTTGGAATCCGCCCAGGCTGGCCTCGAGCTGGCGAGGCACCACTGGGAGCGGGTGCAGGAGCTCCGGGAGATGCAGTTCGTCCCACCCTCGGACGTCGACGAGGCCCGGGCCAGCCTGAGCCAGGCCGAGGCCCAGGTCCGGGTGCGTCGCCACGCCCTGGACGCCGCCCGCCGCGAACTGGAGCGGACCACCATCACCGCCCCCTCCGACGGGATCGTCATCTCCCGGCAGATCGATCGCGGACAGACGGTGGCCGCCAGCCTCAACGCCCCCATTCTCTTCGAGCTGGCGGCCGATCTGACCCGGATGCACATTCACGCCAGCGTCTCGGAGGCCGATATCGGGATGGTGGAGGACGGGCAGCTGGTGCGGTTCGTCGTGGATTCGCATCGGGATCGGCAGTTCACCGGAGAGGTGATCCAGGTCCGCAACGCGCCCATGATGGAAGACAACGTGGTCCACTACGAGACCATCGTCGCCGTCTCCAACGATGAGGGGTTGCTCCGGCCCGGTATGACCGCCGAGGTGAGCATCATCACCGACGAGGTCACCGACGTGGTCCGGGTCCGCAATACTGCGCTCCGCGCCAGGATCCCCGACGACATCCGCCCACCGGATCCGGACGGTGCCGACGCGGCCGATGCCGTGGTCTATCGTCTGGAGAACGGAGCACTGCAGGCGACGGCGGTCCGGGTCGGCCTGAGCGACGGGACCTACTCCGAGGTCCTGGACGGCCTGAGCGAGGGTGACGTGCTGGCTGTGGGGCTTTCCCTCATGACCCAGGATGAAGGGAACCAGCGCAGTATCTTCGGAGGTGAGCAGGCCCAGTACTGATCCCCGTCGACCGAGGCCGCCGGCCGAACGCCGTCCGCGCACCTCCATTCCAGGCCTTCGCCCCCGACCACACGACTGCCGAGACGCCCTTCCATGCCCATCATCGAGCTTGAGGAGATCACCCGGATCTACCGGACCAGTGCGGTGGCCGTAGAGGCCTTGAAGGGGATCGACCTGGAGGTGAAGGAGCGAGATTTCCTGGCCATCATGGGGCCTAGCGGCTCGGGCAAGTCCACCCTCATGAACATCCTGGGGTGCCTGGACAAGCCCACCTCGGGAAGCTACCGGTTGGACGAGGAGGATGTCTCGAAGTTTTCCCGCAATCGTCTCGCCCGGACCCGGAATCAGGCGCTGGGCTTCGTCTTCCAGTCGTTTCACCTGCTTCCCCGTACCACCGCTCTGGAGAACGTGGAGCTGCCCCTCCTCTACCGGGAGGAGGGCCTGAGCTGGAAGGAGATCCACCGGCGGGCCCGGGAGGCGTTGGAGTCGGTGGGGCTGGGAGACCGGCTGGATCACACTCCCAACCAGCTCTCCGGAGGCCAGAAGCAGCGGGTGGCGGTGGCACGGGCCCTGGTGACCCGTCCCAGGGTCCTCCTGGCCGACGAGCCCACCGGAAACCTGGATACCCGCACCAGCCTCGAGATCATGGACATCGTGCAGCGGCTGAACGACGACGGGCTCACCATCCTCATGGTGACCCACGAGTCGGAGGTGGCCCGGTTCGCTGAACGCGTCGTGACCCTCCGGGACGGGCTCATCGAGTCCGATGAGCGAACCGAGTCCCTTTCCGCCCGGCGGGAGCTGGAGCGCTGGCTCGCTCAGGCAGAGTCAAAAGCGGACCAGCGCACCCGAAAGAGCGCGGAACTGAAGGAAGTCCCCGAAGCGGAAGAGGTGGCCATATGAAGTGGAGCGCGGTGCCGTACGTGGCGGTTCGAGCCCTCACCAAGAACACCATGCGCACCGTCCTTACGGCGCTGGGGATCATCATCGGGGTGGGCGCCGTGATCACCATGGTGGGACTGGGGCAGGGGGCGGCCGCCGAGGTGGAGGAGCAGGTGAACCGGTTGGGCCAGAACGTGGTGCTGGTCTTTCCCGGCGAACGCCAGCTCGGGGGTGTGAGCATCGGCGGCGGGAGCGCCAACACCCTCACCGTGGAGGACGCCCTGGCCCTGCAGGAGGAGATCCCCGAGGTGGTGGCGGCCAGCCCCGAGGTACGGTCCCAGAGGGTGATCGTCCACGGGAACCGGAACTGGCACACCCGCGTCTACGGACAGTCCGCCGACTACCTGCAGATTCGCCAGTGGCCCCTGGAGAGCGGGGAGATGTTCACCCATGAGCACGTGGGCCGGGCGGCGCTGGTGGCCGTCGTGGGACAGACCATCGTGGAGGAGCTCTTCGAGGGCGCCGACCCCATCGGACAGACGATCCGGGTGCGGGGGCTTCCCCTCGAGGTCATCGGGGTCCTCTCCCGCAAAGGGATGTCCCTCATGGGATCGGTGCAGGACGACATCGTCATCATTCCGTATACCACCGGGTTCCAGCGTGTGTCCGGACGGACACACGCCATGGTGATCAACGTCCAGGTCTACAACCAGGAGTCCATGGGCATCGCCCGGGCCAAGATGGAGGACCTGCTCCGGGAGCGGCATCGGCTGGCCCCGGACCAGCCGAACGACTTCACCATCCAGACTCAGGAGGAGGTGGCCCAGGCCGCCACCGAGACCTCCCGGGTCATGACCTGGCTCCTGGCCTCCATTGCGGGCATCTCGCTCTTCGTGGGTGGGATCGGGATCATGAACGTGATGCTGGTGAGCGTGACCGAGCGCACCCGGGAGGTGGGCCTCCGGCTGGCCGTGGGCGCCCGGGGTCCCGATGTCCTCCTCCAGTTCCTCATCGAGGCGGTGATCCTCTGCGTGCTGGGGGGGATCGGGGGGATCGTCTTTGGGATCCTGTCCACCGAGGTCATCGCCAGGTACGCCGGATGGCCTGCGCTCTTTTCGGTGGAGGCCATGATCGTGGCCGTGTCCGTGTCGGCGGCGGTGGGCCTCTTCTTCGGGTTCTATCCCGCCTGGAAGGCCTCTCGGCTCGATCCCATCGTGGCTCTGCGGAGGGAATAGGTCCCCGGGCCCTCGCCCGGCGCTGACCGCGGCGCCTCAGAGGCGGCGGACGGCGGCCACGATGTCGGGAGTCTGGATCAGCACCCGGTCGGCGGCCGGGCCCAGGGGCACGAAGCTGTCCACGGCCCGGACGGTCCGGATGCGTCCCGTGTAGCCGTCCTCGGCCAGCATGGCCGCCACCGCCTCGGCGATTCCCCCGCCGGTATGCCGGCATTCGTCTACCACCACCACGGCCTCCGTGCCCGCGGCGGCCTCCCGGATCGCGTCGAAGGGGAGGGGGTTCAGCCAGCGGAGGTCCAGCACTCCGGTGCCGATCCCGTGCTCTTCCTCCAGGACTCGTTGGGCCTGGAGGCTCATGCGCAGGCCGTTGGCATAGCTCACCAGGAGCACGTTGCCCCCACCGTAGAGCCGCGTCTCACCGGGCAGCAGCGCCTCCCCAGGCGGTGGATAGTCGGTGAGCCAGCCCTCGTCGCCCTCCCGGTGCAGGTCCTTTTCATGGTAGAGGGCGATGGGCTCCAGAAAGACCACCACCCGACCGCACTCCGCGGCGGTGGCCAGGCAGCCCCGGAGCATCCGGACCGCGTCGTCGCCTCGGGAGGGCGTGGCCAGGATCAGGCCGGGAATGTCCCGGAGTCCCCCGATGGAGTTGTCGTTGTGGAAGTGGCCCCCAAAGCCCTTCTGGTACGCCAACCCCGCCACCCGCACCACCATGGGGTTGGCGAACTGGCCTGAACTGAAGAACTGCAGTGACGCCGCCTCCCCCCGGAGCTGATCCACCGCGTTGTGGATGTAGGCCAGGTACTGGATCTCGGGTACCGGAAGGAGGCCCGCCAGGGCCGTCCCCTGCGCCACCCCCAGGATGGTGGTCTCGTCCAGGAGGGTGTCCACCACCCGGTCGATCCCGAACCGCTTCTGGAGTCCGGCGGTGACGTAGTAGACGCCCCCCTTGCGGCCCACGTCCTCGCCGAACACCAGGATCTCGGGTCGGCGGAGCATCTCGTCGGTGAGCGCCGCGCTCAGGTGGGCCGCCATGGTCCGCTTGATGGGGTCGGTCATCTCTTCCGGAAGCCGGCGGCCCCACACGGCCCGCCGCCGCTCCGGGTCCGGTCGGCCGGTGGCCGAGGCCCGCGCCCGCTTTTCGTCCCAGGGGGCCAGAGGTCGGGCGATCTCCTGGGCCGACTGGAGGTGGGGACGGCTCACCGCTTCCCTCGAAGCGGCCTCCACCCGGGCCTGGATGTCTGCTCGAATGGCCCGGAGCCGTTCCGGGGCCGCGGCGCCGGTCTCCACCAGGCGCCGGGCGTTCAGGAGGAGGGGATCCCGGGTCTCCACCGCCTCGATCTCTCCTGGGGTCCGGTAGGCGGTCTCGATGTCGCTACCGGCGTGGCCCCACAGCCGGACCGTCTCCAGCCGCAGAAACACCGGAAGCCTCCGGGTCCGACACAGCTCCACCGCCTCCTCCACCACGTCCCAGACCTCGTCCACCGAGCCTTCGGCATCGAAGTAGCGAAGGTACCGCATTCCCCCGAAGCTCTCCCTGATCCAGCGGGCCGGGGTCTCCACCGAGATCCCGATCCCGTTGTCTTCGCACACGAACAGAATGGGCATGGGATTGCCCTGCCTCGAGGCGTAGCGGGCGGAGTTGATCCCGGTGAGGGCCGTAGCGTGGTTGGCCGAGGCGTCGCCGAAGGAGCAGACGGCGATGGCGTCGTCCGAAAGGCCCAGCGCGTGGTCCAGCCTCCGGGCCCGCCCCAGGGCGAAAGCCATCCCCACCGCCTTCGGAAGGTGCGAAGCGATGGTGCTGGTCTGGGGCGGAACCCAGAGGCGCCGGCTCCCCCAGACCTTGTGTCGCCCCTGGCTGATGGGATCGTCCCTGCGGGCGCAGAGCGAGAGGAGGGTGTCCAGGACCGGGTCCACTTCGGGATCGTGCCGGGAGCGGGCCATCATGAACCCGCCCGACCGGTAGTGCAGAAAGCAGGGGTCGCCGAGGCGGAGCTGGGCCCCCAGCACCGCGTTCTGCTCGTGCCCCGCGCTGGAGATGGTGTAGAAGCTCTCTCCCCGGGCCTTCAGGCGCCGAGCCTCCACGTCCAGGGCCCGGCTCGTGGCCTGGTCCTCCCACAGCTGGACGGCTCGTGCCGCAGTGAGGCCGCTTCCGGGCCTCAGCGGATCGTCGTCGGCCAGGAGGTGGGATGGGGTCGAGACCTGGTCCAGGTACTGGTCCATCCTCTCTTCGACGACGGAAACGCGGTCCATGGCCAAGGGCGTGTATGCTCCAGGTGGGGAACGAGTGTTGGCTGAGATTGCGTGGGAAGCTACGGTGGGCCGGGGCGAGTGTCGAGGCAGCCCCCTGCCTTCGCCGCCTCCGGGGGTGGAATTCCGGTGCCGGAAGGGATACGATCGTTCGTGTCCGCCTCCCCTTCCTCCCGGCACCCGAGCCCGACTCCGGTCCCCCATGCCCGACACTCCCTCCGACACACCGCCCCCTGTCCATCCGTCCGCCCCCTCCGCCGCCGAGCTCAGAAAGCGGGCCCGCGCAGTCATTCCCGGAGGCGTCAACTCGCCGGTTCGATCCTTCAAGTCGGTGGGCGGACAACCCTTCTTCGTGGAACGTGGCGAAGGCGCGTGGCTGGTAGACACCGAGGGGCATCGGTACGTGGACTACATCATGTCATGGGGTCCCCTCCTTCTGGGACATGCCCACCCCGTTATCGTTGAGGCCCTGCAGGAGCAGCTCACCAGGGGCACCAGCTTCGGCGCCCCCACCGGAGCCGAGGTGGAGATGGCCGAGCGGCTTGTGCGAATGGTGCCGGGGGTGGAAATGGTGCGACTGGTGAATTCCGGAACGGAAGCCACCATGAGCGCCCTTCGGGTGGCCCGGGGCCACACCGGCCGCAACCGGTTCCTCAAGTTCACCGGCTGCTATCACGGTCATGCCGATCCGTTCCTGGTGGCGGCGGGGTCCGGCGTGGCGACGCTGGGACTCCCCAACTCCCCCGGCGTGCCGGAGGCGGCGGTCCGGGACACCGCGCTGCTTCCCTTCAACGACCTGGACGCGGTGCGGGACCTCTTCCGGGAAGCCGGCGACGAGTTCGCCGCGGTGATCCTGGAGCCGGTCATGGGCAACGCCGGGTTGATTCCGCCGGCGCCGGGCTTTCTCGAGGGGCTCAGGGAGATCACCCGGGACCACGGGGCGCTCCTCATCTTCGACGAGGTCATGACCGGATTCCGGTTGGCCCGGGGGGGAGCTCAGGAGCGGTTCGGGGTTCTGCCGGATCTCACCACCCTGGGCAAGGTCATCGGGGCCGGGCTGCCGGTGGGAGCCTTCGGGGGGCGCCGCGACATCATGGAGCAGGTGGCGCCGGTGGGGCCCGTGTACCAGGCCGGGACCCTTTCCGGGAATCCGCTGGCCACGGCAGCAGGCAACGCCCAGCTCCGGTGGCTGGAGGAAAACGACCCGTATCCGGAGCTGGAGGCCTACGGACAGCGCCTGGTGGATGGCCTGCTGGAGGCCTTCTCCGCCGCCGGCGTTCCGGCTTCGGGGCGCGCTCTGGGGTCCATGTGGGGGATCTTCCTCCATCCGGGGCCGGTACGGTCCTTCGAGGAGGCGGCCCAGGCCGACACCGAGCGCTTCGGCCGCTTCCACCGGGAGATGCTGCGCCGTGGAGTCTTTCTGGCGCCATCTCCCTTCGAGGCCGGGTTTCTTTCGGTCATGCACGGCGAAGAGGAGCTGGAACTCACCCTGAAGGCCGCCGGCGAGGCGGCGGAGGTGGTTGGACATGGCGGGGATCTCTGATTGGTGGCGCAGGCGTCGCGGCGAGCTGGCAGACAGTGACGGGAGCCCCCTGGGAGGGTGGGGGCTGGGGATCGCCACCCTGGTGGGGGGCGCCGTCATCCTTCTGGGCGTCCTCTTCGCCCTTCTCATCATGCTGGCGCCACGACCGGCGGCGGCCCAGGAGCTGGCCGACTTCGACTACGAGAACCTCTCGTTTCGGGGTGTGGCCGTCGACGTGGGGTACATCGTCCCGTCGCGAGTCGAGCCCACCGGGTCCTTCGGCGCCCGGGCCGACCTGGGTTTCCTGGGGCCCGGAGTCCGGATCACCGCCGGGTTCAACCGATGGTCCTCGCGCCTGAAGGCCCGAGAGGTCCGGTTGCTGGAGCAACAGGTGGAGGAGCTGATCCTGGAGCAGACGGGCGATTCGGTTTCCGTGGACCTCGATGAGATCACCTGGTCCGACGTGGCCTTCAACGCCGACGCCCACGTGGTCTGGAGCATTCCCCTTGGGCTGCTGACGTACGCCGGGGCGGGGGGCACGGCCCACGTGCTCCGGGGAGGTGGCCGGGCCATCGAGGACACCTTCGTGGAGGACCTCCTGGATTCGGTGCGGGCCGGGGTGAATCTCCACGGAGGGCTGGAGCTTCCCATGGGCGAGCGGGCCCGGTTCCTGAGCGAGGTCCGCTACGAACTCATGGAGAACCTGGCCTACTTCCAGTTCAAGGTGGGCGGCCAGTACATGTTCGGGGGGACGCCGCCGGGCGAAGGGGCCCGGTGAAGCCGACGCCGGCCCCCTGCCCGGACCCGGGACGCGGGATACGGTGATGGGGCCGGTCCTCTCGGCTCTCCTCCTCACCCTCAGCCTTCCACCCTACCCTCTCCCTCTGCTGGCCCCGGTGGCGCTGGCGCCGGTGGCCTTCCACCTGGAGCGCCTTCCCGACACCTCTGCCGGCACCCGCGGCGCCGCCCTGGCCGGGATGGTGGTGGGGGGTCTCCACGCGGTTCTCCTCCTCCATTGGCTTCCGGGCGCGGCGGGTCCCCTCCTGGGCCCCGTCAGGGGAGTGGCCGGAGCTCTGGCCGTATGGGGACTGAACGCCGCCCTGGTGGGAGTGGCCCTGGTCCTGGTGCACCGAGGGATGGTCCGGAGGCGTCTCGCCCTCCCCCTGGGGCTGGCGGCGGCGTGGACAGCGCTGGGCTGGGGTCCCGCGACCCTTCCCGTGGTGGGTTTCCCCTGGCTGGGGCCCGAGGCGGCGTTGGTGGGCCGCCCCGAACTCCTGGGTGCGGCCGACCTGGTGGGGGGGGCCGGCGTCGCCGGCCTCCTGGCCCTGTCGGGCGGGGTGCTGGGGCAGTGGCTGGCTCGCCGCCGGGGCTCGAGCAGAGCGGGAGACGGCACCCTGGGATGGCTGGTCCTGGCGGGAGTCCTCCTGGGGACGTCGGCGATCTACGGTCACTACCGGGCCGGTCAACTCTCCCCGGCCGAAGGTGAGGGAATCCGGGTCGCGGCCCTCTCCCTGGATGCCGATCCGCGCCTCCTGGTGGACCGGGATGCCCGGGAGCGACGACTCACCGCCGGACTGCA
>SKVI01000373.1 GCA_007129525.1 Gemmatimonadota bacterium
CCGAAGGACTGGTAGAGCTCGTCGTAGTAGGCGACGGGCTTCTGCCGCTCCTCCGGCACCCCGGTCTGATCCATGATCCCGGAGAAGTGCTGGAAGGTGGCCCACTGGAGGGGCTGGTTCCACACATCCACGCCCTGAACCGCATCCAGCAGACCGTAGATGGAAACGCTCCCGATGTTCACGGTGGAAGAGGCGCTGATGGAGTAGTCCGGCGTGGTGCTGCCCACCGGCACGAAGTCACTCTCCTCTCCGGTGATGGGATCGATGTCCACTCCGGTGATGGGGAGACCCCAGTCGAACTCCTGGCCGCCCACCTCGCCGGTGGTACCCCACTGACCGTCGGTCCAGCTGTTGCCTTCGCCGACGAAGACCATGAGTCCGTCGTCGTTGCGGTCGAAGTGGGTGTCGCAGAAGTCCCGCACGTCGGCGGGGAGCATGCCGCAGTTCTCGGCCAGCACGCCTCCGTAGAAGGTGCCCAGCGCTTCGCCTTCGCGGGCGAAGAAGATGTCGCCCATGTTCTGGCCGGCCACCCCGTACGTGAAGTCCGGCACGTCCAGCTCGGTGATCCGCTGGCGGGTCCGATCGAACATGACCCGGGCCGACCAGTTCCAGTCGGCCGCCTGCACGATCTGTCCTTCAAGAGACAACTCAACGGTGTTGCTCCGGATGGCTCCGGCGTTCTGCCACTGCTGGCTGAATCCCGCCGTGGAGGGCAGTGGCACGCGCATGATCTGCTCCTCCACCTCGGTCCGGGCGTAGGTCAGCTCGGCCGAGAAGCGGCCCATGGCGAGCAGGTCCATTCCGAACTCCTGCTCGGTGGCATGCTCGGGCCGGAGGTTTCGGTTCCCCAGCGTGGCCGGCGAGATCACACCACCCCCCACACTGAAGGTCTCGTACTGGGCGGCGAAGCTGGGCCGGCCACCGGCGGTTCCCACCGAGGCCCGGAACCTCAACTCGTCGATCCAGTCCACGTCGAAGAACTCCTCCTGCGAGACACGGTAGGCTGCCGCGGTCCGGAAGTAGGTCTGCCAGCGCTCGTCAGCCCCGAACAGGGAGCTTCCGTCGTGGCGGACCAGGGCATCGATGATGTAGCGGTCCCTGAAGTCCAGGTTTCCGCCAAAGAAGAGCCCCTCGGAGCGAACCGACTGGAGCCCGGAACTGATGCTGATGCGGTCCGGATCGTCCAGGTTGCCCAGGGTGGGGACACCCCGCGCCGCCAACTCGGTCCCGCTGCCTGCCATGTTCTCGTTGGTCTCCTCTTCGTAGAGGTACCGGGCCTGGAGGCGCGTATCCAGGTCACCCAGCGACCAACGGCCGGTGACGTTCACCGAGGTGTTCAGCGCCTCGGTGAGGGAGCTCTCCTTCCAGATGGTCCCCAGGTCGAAGTTGTCCACGCCCGGGCGCGCCGAGGGGAAGCCCACGTCGCGGAACTGGCTGAAGGTCCAGTCGAGACGGTCGTACGACACGTTCCCGTCAAGGGAGAGCCAGTGCGTCGGCGAGTACCGAAGATCGGTGCTCACCATGGCGCGGGACCGCTCCTGGGTCCGGTCGATGAAGCGGAGGTCGATGAGGGGGTTCTGGTTTTCCTGCTCCGGGTCCGGTCGACGGATGGGGATTCCCTCGTCGTCGGTGGCCGTGATATCCACACCCGCGGGCATCCGCGTGATCATGAAGATGGCGTTGCCCGAGGTGTCCTGCATGTCGTCATCGTCGGAGCGACTGGCAAAGACGTTGGCCGACAGGCGAAGGTTGTCGGTGATGACCTGGTTCAGTCGGACGCGGAAGTTGTGCCGCTGGAACCCACTCAGGTCGGCTACCACACCCCCTTCCTGGAGGTTGGAGTAGGAGATCCGGTAGTTGGTCCCGCCGGAGCGTCCTTCCACGGCCACGCTGCTTTCGAGCCAGGTACCCGGGTCGAAGACCGATCCGATGTTGTCGAAGGTCTGCGGGTAGTTCTCGATGACGAAGCTGTTGAACATGTTCGCGTCGGCCGGGTCATCCGCAATGTGGCCGGCCATGGCGAAGTTCTCGCAGACTCGTCCGGTCTGATCGGCAGCGGCGGTGCCGGGGTAGCCGCACTCCCTTCCGTCCAGGTCGATGAAGGCGGTTCCGGCATCGTTCATGCGGAAGTAATGCCGCTGGGCCAGATCGAAGGTGCCGTCCAGGTCCTGAATCCCGTATTCGGTGCGGAAGGAATACCGGACTTCGTCGTCATCCAGGTGCGATCCGTCGCGCGTGGTGATCTGGATCACGCCCTGGGCGGCCCGGGATCCGTACAGAGAGGCTGCGGCGGCTCCCTTCACCACCTCGATGTTGTCAATGTCCAGGGCATCGATGTCCACCATGCTCGCCCCGAGGATCACTCCGTCGACGATGACGAGGGGACCCTGGTCACGACCGGCGCCGTCAATGGACGTCGGGCCGCGCAGAAGAATGTCCGGCGCGGACCCCGGTCGTCCGGAGCCCTGAACCACAGACACGCCGGCCACCTGCCCGGTGAGGGCCTGGGCCGCCGACGGCGTGGAGACCTCCATGATTTCCGGTCCAGTCCGCGATACACTGAAGGGAACCCGCATCCGCTCGGTGGCCTCGCCGACCCCCGTCACGATGATCTCCGCCACGTCGATGACGGCCGGGTTCAACGAAATATCCACCGTCACCGTCTCACCGGCGCCGATGGCCACCGTCTGAGTGCGACTTCCGAACCCGATCATCTGGGCTCGAACGCGCTGCTCTCCGGCTGGAACGTTGCTGATGGTGAACGTGCCGTCACTGGCGGTCAGGGACCCGAGTCCCGTGTCGACAAC
>SKVI01000063.1 GCA_007129525.1 Gemmatimonadota bacterium
CCAGCGAGAACACCGGCTTCTCGTACCGCGTGAGAAGCTCACGGAAGGCACGCTGCCGGCCTTCGCAGGCCAACGAGACCACTTCACGGTCGTCGAGTTGCGCGTAATCCACCGGTGTCGGGGCTCCCTGATGCCTTGTGTGGTGCCGCGTGATGTGGGGCCATGGGCGATGCAGTCCACCCTCGGGCCCGCTCTTCCCTACGAAGGTCCCTTGGGTGAAGTTTCAGGGCGTCGCACTTCTACCGCTACCCCCATCCACACCGCATGGCCACAAGACCGGAGGCACGGCCCCACGAGGGCGAGGCCCGGGAGAAGCAGGTCCGGACGATCTTCTCGGAGATCGCCCCCCGCTACGACCTTCTGAACCACGTCCTCAGCCTGAACATCGACCGGCGTTGGCGTCGCGAGGCCGTGAACCGGCTCCAGGTCCCGGCGAACGACCCCGACGTGCAGGTGCTGGACGCCTGCGCCGGTACCTTCGACCTGGCGCTGGAGCTGGCGGATCGTCCCGACTTCGGCGGCAGGGTGGTGGCCTCCGACTTTGCCCGGCCCATGCTGGTGGAGGGCCGTGAGAAGCTGGGTGGGCGTCCCGTCCACCCGGTCTGTGGCGACACCCTGCGGCTCCCCTTTCCCGACGGCACCTTCCACCGGGCCATGGTGGCCTTCGGAGTGCGGAACCTGGCCGACGTGGAGGCCGGTTTCCGCGAGTTCTCCCGGGTACTCCGTCCCGGGGGCCGGCTGGTGATCCTGGAGTTCACCACGCCTCCCAACCGGCTCATGCGGGGCCTCTATCTCTTCTACTTTCACCGGGTGCTCCCCCTGGTGGGTCGGATCGTGTCGGGCCACCCCTGGGCGTACACATACCTTCCCGAGTCGGTCAAGGAGTTTCCCGGGCCGGACCCCCTGGCCGCCCTCCTGCGGGCCAACGGGTTCGAGTCGGTGGAGTGGAGCTACCTCACCGCCGGCATCGCCGCCCTCCACGTGGCGGAGAAGGGGACGGCCGGGGACTCTTACGGCGGAGGAGCGTCCCAGGGACGCACCGAGCCGTCCAGGTCCAGGCGGTAGAGGGGACCCAACGCCTCGATGCCGGGCCCGAACCTCTCCGGATCTCCCACCAGCAGGATCGTCATCTCGTCGGGAACGATCCAGCGGCGAGCCACCCGGTGGACGTCGGCGGGGTCCACCGCCTGGATGCCGTCGAAGTAGCGCTCCAGCCAGTCATCGGGGAGTCCCTGGGCCAGGTCCCCCATCCTCCGAGCCACGATCTGGCGGGTGGACTGGAAGGCGAAGACGTACCCGTTGGAGATCTCCTCCACCGCTCGGGCCACCTCCTCCTCGTCGGGCGGCCGCTCCCTGAAGTCGTCCAGCACCTCCAGCGTCAGCTCCACGGCGTCCAGCGTCCGCTCCGGCCGCGTGGAGGTGACCGCGCCCACCAGGCCCTCGTAGCGAAGGGGCGTGGTCCAGATGGACGAAGCGCCGTAGGTGAGTCCCTCCTCGGTGCGGATACGGGTCATGAGGCGGGAGCTGAATCCGCCACCCCCCAGAATCCGATTGGCCACCCGGGAGGCGTAGTAGTCGGGAGATGCCTCCTGCCGCACCCCGCCCGGCTTGGCCATGATGATGGTGGTCTGCTCCACCTCCCGCGGCAGAATGTAGATGCCGCCTCCGGTGCGCATCTCGGGGGCGGGGGGCTCCGGGAGCTCCCGGGCACACGGGGGCCAGTCGGCCAGAAAGCGCTCGATGCGGGGTTCGGCCTCCTCCCAGGTGAGATCGCCCACGACCCCCAGGATCAGGCGCTCCCGACAGAGGAGTCGGTCCTGCAGGCTCCGGAGGCGCTCGTCGGTGAAGTGCTCCGGCGCCAGGTCCTCCTCCTGGATCACCCAGCCCACGGAGTGGTCTCCGAACATGAGGCGGTTGAACTCGGCGTAGGCCAGGGAGGTGGGGTTGTCGGCCCGGCGCCGCACCCGCTCCAGCTCCTGTCCCCTCCAGATCTCCACCACCTCGCGGTCAAAGCCCGGTCGGATCAGCATGGCGCTCAGGACCTCCAGGCCGTCGTCCAGGGTGGCGGGAAGGGAGTTCAGGGTGGCGAACCGTCCGCCTCCGGCGCTTCCGAAACCCAGTTGCAGGGCCAGGAGATCCACCTTCCGATCCACCGAGTCCGGGGGCAGCTCCCGGGTGCCGCCGTAGCGCAGGAAGGTGGGGAACCCCGAGATGGGGCCCAGTTCGTCGCGGGAGAAGTGGGCGGTGCCGCCCTCCATCTGCACGAAGACGTCCACCAGGGGCAGGCTTGGATCGTGGAGGTGGAAGACGGGCACGTCCAGGACCCGGTACTCGCCGGCCTCAGGTGGATCGAGCCGGAGCGGGGGGTAGGTGAGGGCCTCTACCGCTTCCCGGCCCACCGGCCGGGGGTCCACCTGCAGGGTGTCTGGTCCGAGCCCGGCGCTGCCGGCCTGCCGCTGGTCCGTGCCGGTCCATCCCCCCAGCACGACGACGGCACCCAGGAGCCCGGCCCAGCGAGGGACCGTGGTCATGGGCGCCCCCCACCGTCCACGGCGCCCACGGTGTCGGGGTCGCCCCGACGGAGGATCCCCACCGTGCGCCGATCCCGGCTGAAGTAGCCGTCCAGGATCCGCACGATGTCGTCGGCCCCCACCTCCTGCATCCGGGTCTGGGTGTCGAAAGTGTGCCGCCAGTCCCCCCAGACTGCGTGCGACTCCGCGATCTGGAAGGCCAGCCCCAGGTCGGAGGTGAGCCGCCGGACCCGGGCGGCCTCCAGCCTGCGCCGGACCCGTTCCAGCTCGTCGTC
>SKVI01000287.1 GCA_007129525.1 Gemmatimonadota bacterium
ACCAGCCACACCCGGTCGTCGGCGCCCATCCGGTCCAGAGCTCTCAGCGCCTGATCGGCCAGGTGGTCCAGGACCCGGCGCTCCTCCACGACCATGGAGGCCCCGATCCCGTTGTCCACCACCAGGGCCACCGCCGCCGGCGGATGGTCGGTGCCGCCCAGGGGGAGGACCAGCCGCGCGCCAGCCAGGGCCACCAGGGCCACCGCCACCAGTCGCAGCGCCAGGAGGAGGAGTTGGCGCAGTCGAATGATCCGGGCCCGGTCCCGGGTCGTCCGTTTCAGGTACCGGAGGGCCGGGAAGCTCTGAATGGAGCTTTCCCGCTTCCGGAAGAGGTGCAGGAGGAGGGGGACGGCCAGAGCCGCGCCGGCCAGGAGCACGATGGGAGCCAGGAAGGTCAACGCTCGCTATCCCAGTCGGGCCCGCTTCATCAGGGCCATTCGCAGGGCCCGGGAAAGGGGGAGGGAGGTGTCCAGGAGGTGATGATCGATCCCGTGGGGACGAAGGTTCCGACGCCACTCCTCCACGGCCCGGTCCACGGCGGCCCGGTAGTCCCGGCGCATCTCCGGCACATCGACCCTCAGCTCGTCTCCCGTCTCCGGGTCGCGGAACCGGACGCTGCCGGTGCCCTGGAGGTCACGTTCCCCGGGATCCAGGAGGTGGAAGACCATGACCTGGTGGCCCCGGTGCCGCAGGAAGCGAAGCGCCCGGATGGCCGGTTCGGGCTCCAGCAGGAGGTCGGACACCAGCACCACCAGGCCCCGCCTCCGCAGGCGCAGCGCCGCGGTCTTGAGCGCTTCGCCGGGATCGGTGGCGCCTTGGGCCCGAGTCTCCTGGAGACGCCGGAGGATCTCTCCTTGCTGGCGCCTTCCCCCCCGGTCGGGCAGCCACTCCCTTACACGGTCGTCGAAGATCCCCAGCCCGGTGCGGTCTCCCTGCCGGAGCAGGAGGAGGGCCAATGCCGCCGTCAGGAGCTGGCCGTACCACAGCTTGGTGGGAAGTGTCTCGGGACTGGAGCTCCACTCCATTGATGCGCTGACGTCCAGGAGAAGGTAGGCCCGCAGGTTCGTCTCCTCCTCGAACTGCTTTACGTAGAATCGGTCGGAGCGGGCGAACATGCGCCAGTCGATATGCCGGATTTCGTCTCCGGGCCGGTAGCCCCTGAGCTCGGCGAACTCTGCGGAGAAGCCCCGGTGGGGCGAACGGTGGAGGCCCATGAGAAACCCTTCCACCACGGCCCGCGACAGGAGCTCGAGCCCCCCCAGCGCCGCCAGCTCCCCGGGAGGGAGGAGGTCGGGCCTCCGGGGGGAGGACGGGGATGCAGGTGGAGATGCCATGGAGAGGGAAGGTTAGAGAAGGAGCCCGGGTGAGACAATGTTCGCAGGGCACGCCGCGTCTGTCCCCCCGCGGGGATGCGGAGTGTCCTGATTCGGGGACGGTGGTGGGTGAACCGCCCGTGCCTTCAACGGCCTTCTACAGCATTGGCCAGTGGCATGGTCCCTGCTATTCCATACCTCATTGTCCCACTCATCGAGCTGTGAGGGGGTACGGGGAAGGACTCGGGCGCCGGGGGACCGCTGAACCTCCGTGCGATTTTCCGGCGCGTCGCCAGGAGTGGTTGCATGGTCCATACCGAAATTTCAGTCCACGGGCGCTGATGCCGAGGTGGGGTGTTCCGGCCTTGCTGGTCGGTGCCGTGATTCTGGGTGCGCCGCTCCGGGGAGAGGCTCATCCGCCGCCGACGACCGTTACGACCGTTACGGCCGCTGCGGCCGCGGAGGTGCCGGAGGCGCGGATCTGGCTGGATCGGGGCGTGGACCCGGTCCTGCAGCCCGGAGAGCACGTTCGAGTCTACTTTCGCTCGAACGTTGACGCGTACGTCGCCCTCCTCCATGTCGACACCGGCGGCCGGGTGCAGTTGCTCTTTCCCGCCTCACCCGCCGCCCCGGAGTGGATCCGCGGAGATCAGGACTACCGCCTTCTCCGATCCGGGGCCACCACCTGGCTGGTGGATGAGGAGCCGGGCATGGGCTACTACTTCCTTCTCACCTCGACCGAGGCCCTGGACTACGGCGCCCTGGGGTACGGCCCCGGCGGCCCGGGTTGGGACCTGTCCCGGGTGGGCGATGGGATCCGCTCCGACCCGTACCTGGCCATGGACGAGTTCGTGGAGTTGCTCTTGCCCCACTGGCAGGACGCCGACTTCGCCCTGGATTACGTGACCTACCATGTGGGGCGTCCGTACTCGTACCCGCGCTTCCTCTGCTACGACTGCCACACCGAGCAGAGCTATACCGCATGGAACCCCTACCACCGGGCCTGCACCGACTTTCGGGTGGTCATCTACAACGATCCGTACTTCTACCCATCGACCCGATTCCAGGGGAGCCGGGTGGTCTACACCCGACCCCCGCTCTCGGGCAGGCCCCAGTTCGAGTTCAAGGCGCGGGTCGTTGGTGAGCCGGGGAGCCCCCTGATTCGCTCCCGGGACGGAGGCGTGCGGGCAGGCGCCCTCCCGCGGGAACTGGCCGGACCCCGAATAGCGCCGGAGTCCGAGACCCGGGGGACGTTGGTGAGGCCGCCGCTACGAGGGGAGGTCCTGCTGCGGGAAGAGGCGCCACCGGCCGGCGGGCCTCCGAATCGCCCCGTTCTCCAGCGCAGGCCACCCCCTTCGGCGGGAGGGGGGCCTCCGCCCGTCAGGAGTGGAGGCGGCGGCTGACCCGACGGTGTCGGATCAGGGAAGTCCCAGGCCCAGCTTGAGGGAGAAGACGTCGTGGGCACCAAAGGTGTAGTGCCCGGACA
>SKVI01000357.1 GCA_007129525.1 Gemmatimonadota bacterium
CCCAGCTCCTTCTTCGTCGACGACGCCAGCTTCATCAAGCTGCAGGAGCTGCGGGTGACGTACCGGCCCGGCCGGAGCGTGCTGGACCGGTTGCCGGTGGCCCGCGGCCTGGATGGCCTGGCACTTACCGTGACCGGGAACAACCTGTGGACCCGTACCGACTATGACGGTTACGATCCGGACATCGGACGAGCCGGCGGAGGGACGGGGTCCGCCGCCCTGGCGCGAGTTGACGGTTTCGCCTATCCGCCGTTCCGGACGTTCTCGTTCGGTGCTGAGATCACCTTCTAAGGGATGCAACCGATGATTATGCATAGACTATTGGCGGTCGCCGCCCTCGCGAGCCTCGCGATAACCGGGTGTGCGGACCTGTCGGTTCAGAACCCGAACGACCCAGACCGGGAGCGGACGTTCCAGACCGCGAGCGACATCGAGAACCTGATCGCCGGGGGCTACCGGACGTGGTGGTCCATCAGCGGCTCCAACAGCCGTCCCGGGCCGATCCTCATGACCTTGTCGTACCAGCATTCGGCCACGGCGGCCAACTTCGGGATGGTGGAGTTCTCGAGCTGGCCGAAGTCCCGGACGCACCACCTGGCGGCGGACCAGTTCCACTCACAGAACGTGGGGAATGCCTGGGTCGACGCGTGGCGGGCGGCGTCCGTGGCGGTGGAGGGTCTCAAGACCCTGGATGAGGGCACCCTGGAGCTTCCGCCGGATCGTCTGGTCCGGGCCCGGGCCTACGGCTTCTTCGTGCTGGGCCTGGCTCATGCCACCGTGGCCTCGTTGTACGATCAGGGATACATTTATGACCCTGCGGTCGAGATCGAGGATGTGGTCCTCCACCCCTATCCCGAGGTGTGGAACGCTGCGGACGCGTACTTTAGTCAGGCCATCGCCGAGGCCCAGGCAGGTCCGATGGCCACCATCCCCTCCACCTGGATGTCCCGGTCCGTAGAAGCCGACGAGCTCGTCCGGCTGATCCACTCCTACCGGGCTCGCTTCCGGGCCGCCATGGCGCGAACGCCGGAGGAGCGGGGGGCTGTGGACTGGGGAGCCGTCGTTTCGGACATCGACAACGGGATCACCGAGACGTGGCACATCGACCAGAATCCCGGGAGCGAGTTTGCGGGAGGGACCGCCACGAGCGCCTCGGTGAACATCTTCCGCCTCGGACCCTGGGGGCAGATGAGCTACCAGTACCTGGGGATGGCCGATCAGTCCGGCCAGTTCCAGCGCTGGTTCGCGCTGGATCCCTGGGATCGGCATCCGCTCCTGGGAGAGGATGATCCGTTCCTCATCGTCACTCCGGATGAGCGCTTCGCCCAGGGCTCGACCGTCGAGGAGCAGACCGAGAACGAGGGCTCCCTCTTCCACATCTCCACGGGGCCCGGTGGGTTCGCGGCCCAGTGGGTCCGGCCTGACCGGGGATCGTTCCGGTGGTCGTACTACAGGTACCACGCCCTGGATGACTGGGCGAACAACGCGACACCCGAGAACCGGCACGACCTTCCGGAGATTCGGGTCGAGGAGATGGAACTGCTCCGTGCGGAGGCCCTGTTCCGGAGCGGAAACCTGGCCGGTGCCGCGGATATCATCAACCAGACCCGGGAGGCGGCAGGGCTGAACGCCACCGACGCGGCGGGCACGAACACCGACTGCGTTCCCCGGCTCCCCAACGCGGAGTGCGGCGACCTGTGGGAGATGCTCAAGTGGGAAGTCCGGCTCGAGACCATGTATGCCGGGCTCTTCATGGCGCCGTGGTACTTCCACCATCGAGGCTGGGGCGACCTTACCGAAGGCTCGTTCCTGCAACTCCCTGTGGCCGCCCGAGATGGCGAGATCCTGGGAATCGAACTCAGCCCCTACGGAGGCACATTTCCGTTCGCCGCCCCTGTGGGGACCTACGGCAACTGAATCCTGAGCATGGGGGGTGGGGGAGGACGGCTTCCTCCCACCCCCCGGCGCGGGCCAGGCGTCAGGAAAGGGGAGGTGACCCAGGGTCACCTCCCCTTTTCAGTGTGCGCCAAGCGTACTTGGGAGTCCCGGGACCGGCGCTCCCGGCGCGGCTCGCCCTATTTTTCGATCAGACTTCCAGACCAGGAGGGGCTCAGCCGTCGTCCTCCTCGTCATCGGGTTCCTCGTCCTCGAACTCCGTATCAGGAGGAGGGAAGCGAGGAGCCGTGCTGGATTCACAGGCCGGGAGGGCGCTGGAGAGCGCCAGGGCCACGCCTGCGACCATGACGGCGCGGGCGAGGATTTCAAACCATCTTTTCAGGTATGATCGCATACGCATAGGGTCTCCTGTGGAACCACCACGTGTATAATGGTGTACTCGTTCCTTCTTCCCAGGTTCCCGGTGGGGTGGGATGACCGGGTACCCGGCACTCAGACCTCCTGCATAGAGAGGCTAGCCCCATGAACGTCGGAACCCATGGGATCCGCCTGGGATCCCTTCTCCTGGTACTTGTGCTCGTGGCGGGGTGTGCCTCTTCGGGTGAGCGAACCTCGAGTTCCAACTCCTCCATCATCACCCAGGATGAACTGGCCGACCTCTCCGGATCCAATCTCTACGAGGCGGTGGACCGCCTCCGTCCCCGCTGGCTTCATTCGCGCGCCGTGATGGGCCTGTCGGGGCCGGGACAGGTGCTGGTGTACGTGAACCGAGCATACCAGGGGGGGCCGGATAGCCTCCGGGATCTGGGGATCTCCGGCGTCCACCGACTCCGCTATCTGGATGGGCCCCAGGCTGCTGCCACGCTGAGCGGGTATCCCAGCGACATTCACGTGGCCGG
>SKVI01000194.1 GCA_007129525.1 Gemmatimonadota bacterium
AGGCGGCCCGGGAGGCCCACCGGGCGGTCTGGGGTGTGGAGCCCCCCACCAACAAGGGCCTCCGGATCCCCGACATGTTCGACGCCGCCCACGCCGGCACCCTCAAGTGCATGTACGTGCTGGCCGAGGACGTGGCCCAGTCGGACCCCAACACCACGCACGTAGAGGGGGCGCTGGAGGCGTTGGACTTCCTGGTGGTCCAGGAGATCTTCATGAACCCCACCGCCGAGTTCGCCGACGTGATCCTTCCCGGAACCACCTTCCTGGAAAAGGACGGCACCTTCGTGAACAGCGATCGGCGCATCCAGCGGGTGCGACAGGTCATCGATCCGCTGCCGGGCACCATGGTGGACGGCGACATCGTCAACACCATCGCGCGGCATATGGGGGTGGACCTGGGCGCCGATGACGGACCCGGCACCCCGGTGAACCCGGCCAAGGTGATGGACGAGATCGCCGCGCTGTCGCCCAAGTGGGGCGGGGTCAGCTACCAGCGACTCGAGGAGAAGGGCTTCCTGCAGTGGCCCTGCTGGGACGCCGACCACCCGGGCACTCCGGTGGTCCACGCCGGGGGCCAGACGCTCCGGCCCGACGGCAAGGCCCGCCTCACCCCCACTCCCTGGCAGGAGCCCGGCGAGCTTCCCGACGAGGAGTATCCAATGATGCTCACCACCGGACGGCAGCTCTTCCACTACAACGTGGGGACCATGACGCGCCGAACCGACATCGTGAAGCTGGACGTGGCCCGCGAAGAGACCCTCCGGATCCACCCCCGGGACGCCCGCCGCATCGGGATCGACGACGGCGAGATGGTGGACGTGGTGAGCCGCCGGGGCCGGGTGCGGGTCCGTGCCGAGTTGACGAAGGCCACCAACCGGGGCACCGTCTTCATGACCTTCCACTTTCCAGAGTCCCGCACCAACCTTCTCATCGGCGACGCCTGCGACGAGTACACAGGGTGTCCCGAGTACAAGGTGTGCGCGGTGCGGATCGAGAAGGTACCGGCGGAAGCGACCGGTTCCGAAGGCGACCCCGCCCGGGAGGCCACCCCGGAGCCGGCGCTGGCCGGAGGGGGCGCACCCACCGGACCGGCCAAGCCGGAAGAGGGATAGGACCCACGGTCCCCTGAGATACAGGCGCACGCGGATCGCGTGTGCCCCGCTCACCACACGTACCCCACAACACGGACACCCTGCATGCTGACCGACATTCAGATCGCTCAGGCCGCCGACCTGCGTCCCATCACCGAGATCGCCGCCACACTGGGACTCGAGCCCACGCAGATCCTGCCCTATGGGCAGACCAAGGCCAAGGTGCCGCTGGAGGTCATCCGCGAGCGGTCGAAGTCGAAGGGGAAGCTGGTGCTGGTGACGGGGGTGACCCCGACCCCCGCCGGCGAGGGCAAGTCCACCATCTCGGTGGGGCTGTCGGATGCCCTCACCCTGAGGGATCGCAATCCGGTTCTCTGCCTCAGGGAGCCCAGCCTGGGGCCGGTCTTCGGCATCAAGGGCGGCGCCGCCGGCGGCGGGTACTCGCAGGTAGTCCCCATGGACGAGATCAACCTCCACTTCACCGGGGACTTCCACGCCATCAGCTCGGCCCACTCGCTGCTGGCCGCCATGATGGACAACCACCTCTACCGCCCCAACGAGCTGGAGATCGACCCCCGTCGGGTCAGCCTGAAGCGCGCCGTGGACATGAACGACCGGGCTCTCCGGTCAGTAGTGGTGGGGCTGGGCGGGCGCACCGGAGGCACGCCGCGGCAGGACGGCTTCCAGATCACCGCCGCCTCCGAGGTCATGGCCATCTTCTGCCTGGCGGACGGGATCCCCGACCTCGAGGAGCGCCTGGGCCGAATGGTGGTGGCCTACACCTCCGACGGCAGCCCCATCCGGGCCTCGGACCTGAACGCCCAGGGAGCCATGACCCTCCTGCTGAAGGACGCCATCGCCCCCAATCTGGTACAGACGCTGGCGGGCACACCGGCCTTCATTCACGGCGGTCCGTTCGCCAACATCGCCCACGGCTGCAACTCGCTGCTGGCCACCCGCGCAGGCATGGCGCTGGGCGACATCGCCGTCACCGAGGCGGGCTTCGGCGCCGACCTGGGAGCCGAAAAGTTCTGCAACATCAAGTGCCGGCTCGGAGAGATCGCTCCGGACGCCGTGGTCATCGCCGCCACGGTCCGGGCCATGAAGATGAACGGCGGTGTCGCCAAAAGCGACCTGGGGACGGAAAACGTGCAGGCGCTGGAGGAGGGCTTTCCGAACCTGGCCCGCCACGTGGACAACATCCGTAAGCTGGGGCTGGATCCGGTGGTGGCCATCAACCGCTTCCCCCAGGACACCGAGGCCGAGATCCAGGCGCTGGTGGAGGCGTGCGAAGGAATCGACGCCGTGGCCGTCCCCGCGGACCCGTACACGCAGACGGGCACCGGCTGCCTGGATCTGGCCGACGCCGTCTGGCAGGCGCTGGAGAGGGACGAAGCCGACTTCCAGCCCCTCTATCCCGACGAGATGCCCCTCCTGGACAAGATCGAAACGGTGGCCCGGGAGATCTACCGGGCCGACGGAGTGGACTTCCTCCTGGAGGCCCGGGAGCAGCTCGCCGAGTGCGAGGCCATGGGCATGGGCACGGCCCCGGTGTGCATGGCCAAGACCCAGTTCTCCTTCTCCGACGACCCGAAGTTGGTGGGAGCCCCCACGGGCTTCCGGATCACCGTCCGCGAAGTGACGCCCTCGGCGGGGGCCGGGTTCGTGGTGGCCAAGACGGGCGACGTGATGACCATGCCGGG
>SKVI01000086.1 GCA_007129525.1 Gemmatimonadota bacterium
CAGCCCATCGAGAACCGGCTGAAGAAGAACCGCTACTTCGACCAGCCCGTGCTGGTGGGAGACCGGGAGCGCTTCCTCACCCTCATGATGGTTCCGGACTTCGATGCCGTTGAGGGATGGGCCCGGGAGCAGGGCATCCAGTGGTCCGACAATCGCGAACTTCTCTCCGACGATGGGGTTCAGAGCCACCTGGTGACCGAGATGAAGCGGGAGCTGTCGGACCTCTCCAGCTTCGAGATGCCGAAGAAGCTGGTCCTCGTGGACTCGCCCTTCACCATCGAGGACGGTTCCCTGACCCCTACCCAGAAGGTGAAGCGGCGTGTGGTCCAGGACCGGCACGCCGAGGTCTTGAAGACGGTCTACGACGAGGCGAACGTGGAGCGGACGGTGTTCACCACCTGGTAGTCCCTCCCCCCCCTGGGGGAGGGGCTTCTCTCTTCCCCTGGAGGATCCATGCAGTCCGAAACCGATGTTCGGGTCGTCCTGGTGACGGCCCCCGACCATGACGCGGCGGTAGAGCTGGTTCGCGCCCTGGTGGGTGAGGAACTGGCCGCCTGCGGAAACATCGTCTCCGGCGTCACCTCCATCTTTCGCTGGGAGGGTGAGGTTCAGGAGGACCCCGAAGTCCTGGTCATCCTCAAGGTCCATCGTTCGGTCCTCCCCACGCTGGTGGAACGGACGGCGGCCCTCCATCCCTACGACGTGCCCGAGGTCCTGGCCCTCCCGGTGACGGAAGGTCTTTCGTCGTACGTGGAGTGGGTGGGCCGGGAATGCGGTGTGAGCTGAGCCCAGAGCGGTCCATGAGCAGACCATCCGACACAGAGGAAGCCGACTCGGAGGTGGAGCGGCTCTTTCGCCAGGCCCGGAAGCTGGAGGGCCAGGGTGACCTTCACGGTGCCCTGGCACTCTACCGGCAGGTGGTGGCCCTGGCGCCCGCCCACCTTCGGGCCCGGAACAACCTGGGGGTGGCCCATGACCGACTGGGAGCCCACGAGTCGGCCCTGGAGCACTTCAGGGCGGCGCTGGAGGTGGATCCCGAGAACCCCGAAGTGCTCTCGAACCTGGGGGCCGCCCTGGGAGCGCTGGGCCGGTTCGACCAAGCAGAACGCGAGCTGCGGCGGGCCATGCGGATCGACCCGTCCCGCACCGACATTCGTGCCAACCTGGGCATTCTCTACTTTCGGCGCGGCCTCTACCAACAGGCCGAGAACGAACTGCGATGGGTCTGCGAACAGGATCCGGAGCACGGCCCCGCCCACCTCTATCGGGGTGAGGCCCTGAACCGGCTGGGGCAGATCGACGAGGCACTCGACACATTGGAGACGGCCTCCCGCCTTCAGCCCAACAACCCCCGGATCTACTATGTGATGGGGATTCTCTACGACCGAAAGCACCTCCCGGCGGAGGCGGCGGTCATGTACCGCAGGTCCAGGGAAGCGGAAGGTCGATCGTGATCCGGGTGCTGCGGGCCGGCGATCCGGTCTCCGCCGGTGCCGAGGTGGGGGCCGAGGCGCTGCTCCTTTCGGTGGGCACCGGTCTGGAGGCCCTCACCTCGGCAGAGCGGAGTCTGGCCCGGCAGGCCGGTGCCGAAACCCTGGGCCGGCTCCAGTCCCTGGGCGATCTGCCCATGGGTGGGGCAGTGGTGACCCCTGGCGGGGAGCTGCCCTTTCCCTTTCTGATCCACGTGGTGATCCGGTCTCCTGAGGAGGCGGTCTCGGCCGCCGGCATTCGCCGGGCCTTCCTGAACGGTCTTCGCCAGGCGAGCGAGTGGGGGGTGGAGACGCTGGCGGCGCCTCCGCTGGGGATTGGCGCCGGGAACCTGGACGCCGAAGACGCGGCTCGGGTCATGGTGGAGGCGCTCCAGGTACACCGGATGTCGAGCTTCCTCCCCCGGACCCTGGTGGTGCTGGTGGGCGGCCGCTACGAGGAAGAGGTCTTCCTGCAGGTGTCTCGTCGCCTGGTGCCGCCTGACCCGGATCGGGAGGTGGGCGGAGGGGAGGGCGATTGAGCCGCCGCGGGCTGTTGGGAGGGGCGATCCTGGCGGTGTGGGTGGGACTCATGGGATGGCAGGCCAGGGAGGCCTACCTGCAGCCCGAGCTCACCAGGCTGGCAGAGGCCACCCGGGGCCTGGATCCCGGCACCCACTTCTACGCGGTGCGAATGGGGGGGCAGCTGGTGGGGATTGCCAGTTCCCGGCTGGACACGATCCCTGGTGGCTTCGTCCTGGAGGACCGGCTGAACCTGGAGCTCCAGGCCATGGCCCAGGAGGGTCTGGCCTCGGCGGTGACCACGGTGCGCCTGACGCCCACCCTCCAGATGAGGGACTTCAGCTATGAGCTGGCCTCCGATGCCGGACGCTTCGAAGCCAGCGGCAGGATCCAGGGAGATTCGCTCCTCACCGTGGTGGTGGAGGCCGGGGGCGCACCGGAGGAGGTCACCTTTCGTCTCACTGAACCTCCCCTGTCCGCGTCCGTTCTGCCCATCAGGATCGCCCAGGGCGGACAGCTCCGGGAGGGACGCACCATACGCTATCCCGTCTTCGATCCCTCCACCGTCTCCACCCGGCAGGTGGAGGTGGAGATCATGGAGAGGGGAGAGCTCAGCGTTCCCGATTCCGCGGTGCGGGATCCGAACTCGGGTCGCTGGGTGGGCTCGGGAGAACGCAGCGTGCCGGCCTGGCGCCTGAAGGAGCGCTACGGGGGGATCACGGTGGAGAGCTGGATCGACGAAGACGGCCGGATCCTGCGATCGTCGTCTCCCACTGGACTTTCGCTGGAGCGGGTCCCCTTCGAG
>SKVI01000232.1 GCA_007129525.1 Gemmatimonadota bacterium
ACGGGGCCGGTGCGATGAGGATCCCATCTTCCATGAGAGTCACCTTCGAGGCCCGCTCGACCCCGGTGCCGCGCATCCCGATATGGGGGCGGAGCCCGTAGCCCTCCTCGTCGTGCACGTTCACGCCGGGAATCCGGCGGAGCATGTCATGGACGTTGTCAAAGGCCAGCTTCCGCTCCTCCAGGTCCTGGAGGCTCAGGAAGTGGGCCGACCCGGGGATGACCCCCAGGTTCAGCGGATCTCCCACCATGTGGGTTCTTCGGGATCGAACCAGGATCGGATCGAGGCCCACGGGCTTGGCCCTCATCTCCACCACGATCCGGCTCCTCTCCCCGGCCCGGACCTCGGCGTTCACCGTCTCGGGAGAGAACCCGAGCCGGTTCACCGTCAGGGCCACCGGACCGGCCGGCAGCCCCCTGAGGGAAAAGTGTCCCCGGCTGTCGGTGGTCGTGGCCCGGTCCGCGCCCTCGACGCTCACCCGCGCCCCGGGAATGGGTGCCTGGGAGTCGACGGCCAGGACCTGACCCTCGAGGCTGCCGGTGTCACCACCTGGTTGCTGCGCATCGACGGGGAAGGGCTGACCGAGAACGAGGGCGAGCAGGAGCACGGGCAGAAGGATCAGGGGTCCTGAGCCCGGGCCGGGGTGGACGGGCCGAGGCGCGTGTATATGGGGCATCGGGGTGTCCGCTGAGGGGTCGACTGGTGCTTATCTGGAATGATTCCGAAGAAGGTGAGAACGGTTCTCAACCTCAACCGAGAGAATATCCCAGCGGAGGCGTGGCGTCAACCGGCCGAAAGATCACGACCCCGGCACGAACGGGAGCCGTCGGGCTGCGCCCCGCCATGCCTGCCTCAGTCCCGGGGGAAGTCGACCCGAACCGCCACCTCGCGGAAGTCCTCAAGGGTCTGCGTCACACTTCCTCCAGGCCAACGGAACTCCGCCGACCGGGCCTCCGTCCGGTAGGCCGCCGTGTAAAGGGTGCCCCAGCCCTTCTGGAACTGGGCGCTGTAGAGGGGAGCCCTGAGGAAGCGCTGGGTGAGCGACTCCAGGCTTTCGGTCTCGTCCTCCAGGCATTCCCCCAGGTAGTGTTCTCGCTCGAGGCTGGCGGTGGCGCCTGCATACTCCTTCCACTCCACCCTTCGCTGGTGGTTGGTGGCCAGGGGGCGCCGAGTCACGATGGGAGCCCGGTCCGGTGAAAGGAAGAGGGTGGCGAAGTCTCCGGTCCGGTCCACCACGGTCACGTTGTAGGCCATGTGGGTGGGCACTCTTCGGAGGACCTTCACGGCATCCCGGGTGGACTCGCACACCTCCAGGACGTAGCGGAGAATGAGCGGCATACCGAACCCCTCCCCCACGGCCCGTCGGCCTCCGAAGGCCAGAGACGCGGCCAGTCCCGCCTCGTTGATGCCGTCCAGGGCCCCCCACATGCAGTCCGTCATGGCAATCACCCCCGGGCCATTCCAGGCGCTCCGGAGGGTTACGCCCTCGCACAGGGTGGGGTCGTAATCGTAGTTGCGGACCAGAGCCGGCTCAGCCCCTCGCCAGACCCCCTGGGAGCAGGCGGTGAGGAAGGGCGGCGGCCGGTACAAGCTCAGGAACCGGGCCTCCAGGTCACCGCCGCCCACCAACTCCACCAGCCGGTCGTAGGTGGACTCCAGCTCGGGCATGTGCTTTCGAAGGGCCTTGCGACACGTCAGATAACCGGGCCGTGGACCCTCGCCCTCCCGGAGGTACCACTTTTGATAGGCGGGCCAGAAGCGCCGGAAGAGGGCCTTCCATTTGTCTCCCGGGGTGGCCTCGAGAACCGCCGTAAAGATCAGACTGACGGTTCTGGGCCGGACCCGGGGGGAGGGATCCCCTCCCACGGCAGGCGGCTGCTTCCGAAGGGCCCGTTCAGAGGATCTTGAAATTTCCCACCTCCACGAGTTGCGCCGCCTCGGGTTCGTCCTCCGGCTCCACCGGCACCGAGTGGTACTGACCCTTGATCCCGTCGATCCAGGCCCGGGCCCGGTCGTTCAGCTCGTGATCGTCGGTCATGAGTCGACCGGGGGTGATGAGGATCCCCAGGTCCGCTCCCTTGTAGCGGTAGTCCCCTTTCCGGCTGATCCTCAAGAAGAACCCCCGGTTCTCCTCCTCCACCGTACGACGATGTGTCTGGACCCGGAGGAACTCGACTTCTCCGGCGTCGTTCATCTCCCAGATTCCCGACTGCGGGGCCCGCGTCACCTGCTCCACGGTGTCGTCGGTATGCTTGATGACGAGCTGGCTCCACGAATCGATGTTCTCGGGGGAAGCCCAGCGGGTGTTCAGCTCCTCCACGTCCAGCTCGAAGTCCACGTCCGACCACTCCAGGAGGTGGAAGAGGAAGAGGGGGGCGTCGGCGTGGGCGAAGGCCGCCAGGTTGGTCATGGCGCTGGCACCCGTGATCCGGGGGTTCACCTCGCCCAGGTAGACGTCGTCGGTGTCCAGGTCCGTGAGGAAATCCAGCTCGAAATAACCTCGGTAGCCGAGGCGTCCCAGTTCGTCGCCGAAGCGGACCGTGGCTTCCCGGGCCTGCTGGCGAACAGTGGACGGAAAGGCCTCGGCGAAGACCTCGTTTCCGCACCATCCGCCTCGGTAGGGCGTAAGTTCGGGGAACCCCACCAGCTCGGTCATTAGGGGCCCCACGATGGTTCCGTGGCGGGTGACGCAGGCCTCCAGCGCCGAGCCGCGGCACCGGATGCGCTTCATCACCTTCACCTCACCCTTGCCCACGATCTCGTCGGCGTGCCGATCCCAGTCGTCCTCGTC
>SKVI01000363.1 GCA_007129525.1 Gemmatimonadota bacterium
AGGAACTCCCATCGGTCCCGGGCGTCGAAGGCCTCTTCCGGGACCAGCTCCAGGTCCAGGTAGTGGTCGTAGCGGAAACCCTCGTGCATCTCGCGGGCGTCGCTGTCGCGCCACCGGTCGGGTTCGGGGTTCAGGTACTCGAGCTGGGCGGCTGCGTCCCGGAAGAACTCGGGAACGTCGGCGGGCAGGTGGGCGGCCGCCAGGCGGGCGGCCAGCTCATGACCGTGGGCGCCCCAGCGGAGATCGATGGACAGGGGGGCCGAAGTGGAGTTCAGGAAGCCGGGAATCGGATCCGGTGGAGCCTCCAGGGGGGCGGCAGTCAGGAGGGCCAGCGAGAAAAGGCTCCAGGTTCCAGGAATCATGGTGAGGGTCAGTCGGGGATGAACGGTTCGGGGAGTCAGGTGACCAGGGTCACTTGAGTTCCGGAGGCCGTGGGAGCCCGGCCGAGGCCAGCAGGTAGGCCACGCGTCCATGAAGGAGGCGGCGAGGGAATGGAGGTTCGCCATCGGTGGCGTTGAGCCATTCCCGCAGGGTGGCCTCGAAGGCGGCCAGGATCAGGACGGAGAGCGTCTGGTCGTCGGTCTCCTCCAGGGGAACGGCCGACCTCAGCGACTCAGCCAGGCGGTCCCGGATCCAGCGCCTGAGCCGCTCCAGGCCGCGAATGGATCCGGTGCTGTCTCCCAGGTCCCGGTAGCCGCTGTCTTCACCGTTACCCGCGCCGGGCGCCGGGTTTTTTGGTCGGGCTCCGGTGGGGGGAGGCAGGAAACCGGCTCGGGGAATCAGGGCCCGAGCCAGGGGCGGGTCGCCGGCCAGTTCCAACGCCAGGTCGTCCAGTGCCCGGGCGATGGCGTCGGAGCCCACGGTGTCCCGGGTCGCTGACCGGAAGGCGCGATCCAGCATCTCGTCCAGCACCCTCGCCAGGAGGTGTTCCTTGGTGGGGAAGTGGTTGAAGAAGGTTCCCTTGGCTACGTCGGACTCCCGGGTGATGGCCGACACCGGCGTGTCGTCGTAGCCGTGCGCTCGGATCCGTCTGAGCGCCACCCGGTAGATTCGCTCCCGGATCTCCGACGGGGGGCGTCGAGCTCGACGGGCCGGTGAGACCAGGAAGGGCCGCTCGCCGTGGCTGCGCGCCTGGTCTTCGGATCGGGCCTGGTCGAGGGGCCGGGTTTCGTCGCCTCCGGAGGAGGACTCCGTGTCGGCATCCGGTGGGGGTCGGGACGTGTCCATTGAAGAACAATTGACCCCGGTCAGGATGGGGTCAAGGGTTTTATCGTCACCGGGGCTACGACCGGGGTGCCTGCGGCCTGGTGGGCTGGTGATCGTCGGCGGTGGGGCCATAGCTGCCCGGCACCTCCAGGTCCAGGAGCCGGAGGTACACCCCCAGTTGTCCCCGGTGGTGGACCATGTGGTTGAGCACGCTGCGCCGAAGCACCATCCACCGGGGAAGGGTGAAGAAGACCTGATCCCCGGAGCGCAGGGTCCACGGGTCCTCCAGGTTTCCCGTTTTCGCCTTCACCAACCGCTTTCGGGCCTCCTCCACATTCTCGTCGAAGCGCTCGAGGAGCCCTTTCGGCCCCGGCGAAGCCCGGGACGAAGCCGGCTCATCCGCACCGTCCAGGTCCAGCTCCTTTTCGGTGAGCACGGGCAGGACCCACGATGGGAGGATGGCCAGGTGGGTGGCCAGCTCCCCCAGGGTCATGGACTTCTCGTGCGGCCTCCAGTCCATGCGGTCAGCCGGTACCTGAGAAAGGGTCCGGCGGGTGACGGTCATCTCCTGGTCGAATTCCTTCACCACCATCTCGCGGTCGAACACCAAGGCCTCCTGGCTGCGGGAAAAGCGGCCATGGGCGGCGGCGGCCGGATGGACACCGGTCGCCGGCACCCCGGGCACGACTCTCCAGACGAACCTATCGGGTGCCGAGGACTTTGGCACGTGTCCGGGCAGTGTTACTGGATCCGGTCCCGAACGCCGCTGCTGAGGCCCGTACCCACTCCGAGCCCCAGCGCCAGGGCGGTTCCGGTACCGATGATGGGGAGGAGGACCGCGAGGGGAGTGGCCAGGAGTGCGGTGCCGATGCCGGCCACGAAACCACTGACCCCCGGGCGTTCGGCCACCCGGGTGTAGCGAAGGCGACGGCGGGAGAATCCCCGGGTGCGGGTGTGGCCGACATAGGCTGCGGCGACGGCGACGGCAAGTGCGATGAGTGCAGTCATGGTCAGGTGTCCTGGGTCGTGGTAGAGGCTTTCGGAGCGGCGTCCGGGTCGGGACATCCGCCACCGGTCCCTACGCGAGAGAACTGGTCGAGGTTTCGCCAATGGAATGGATGGGGGCCCTCGCCCGTTGTCTGAGGCTGACTCCACGGGCATGATTATAGTAACTCGATCGGCCTCGTACTTCTTCAACGACCTTTTGGAAAAAAGGCATCCTTCGCCGGCTGGTCCGGCGATCCGCCTCCTGCAGACCCCTGATGATGCTTCGTCGTATCGCCTTCTGGGCCGTGGTTTTCCTCCTCGTTTCCGGAGTTCTCTACCTCGTGATCTCTCCCCGCCTGGCCGAGACGCTCCTCTTTTTTCCCGATTCTTCGGACCCTGGCGCGCCCCCGTTCGTGGCCGGCGTCGAGGGGCGGGATGTGGATCTGGTGGCCGAAGACGGAGTGCGCATCCACGGGTGGTGGTGGGACGCCGGCGACGAGGCGCCGGCGGTGGTCTTCTTTCACGGAAATGCCGGGAATCTGGCCATGCGGGTCTCCACGGCCGAAGGGCTCGTGGCCCGCGGACTCTCGGTCTTCGTTCTCAGCTATCGGGGCTACGGCCGGAGCGAAGGACGGCCCTCGGAGGAAGGTGTCCTTCGCGACGGGCGGGCGGCGCTCGAGTGGGTGGCCGACGAGTTGAGCGGCACCCACAGGGTGGTGCTCCACGGCCGGTCCCTGGGTGGATTCGTTGCCGCGGGAGTGGGAGTCGAGGAGCCGGTGGCCGGAGTGGTCATGGAGTCCAGCTTCACCACCCTCTACGACATTGCCCGTGAGGTGTATCCCATCGTGCCCCGCTTCCTTCTGGGGCGTCTTCGAGGGCATTTCGACAACTTGGACGCGGTGTCCCGTATCGAGGCGCCGGTGCTGGTGGTCCACGGGTCGGCCGATGCCCTCATCCCCCCGGAGATGGGTGAGCGGCTGCATCGCCGAGCCAGGCAGGCCGACCGTTGGATGCCGGTGGAAGGCGCCGGACACAACGACCTTCCCTTCGTGGCCGGAGGAGACTACTTCGACGAGGTGGCTGCCTTCGTACATCGCGTCACCGGCAACCCGGATCCGGGCTCGGGGGGGTGAGGGTGTCGACCCGCGCGAGGGGCGTCGGCCCGGCCTCGGTCCGGAGCCCAGGTTACCTGTTGCAACTTGCCCGTCACCGTGGTTCCCTGCAATGTGAGGGGCTGCCCGGGGGCCCAATCGCCCCGTCCACGCCGAACCCCTCGGCTTTCACCACCATTGGAGGTACGAATGCTCCGAATCCAGGTCCGCAGTGGTCTCTCGCTTCAGACCTTCCTGAGTGCGATGGCTCTTTCGTTGCTGGCGCTCTGGGGACCCCATCCGGGGTTTGCCCAGCAGGTGGAGGTCCCGGCTGACACCACGGTTACCACCGAGCACACGGTGACCATCGACGGCGAGACGATCCCGTATACCGCCACCGCCGGCACCATGCCGGTCTACGGCAGCGACAACGAGGCCATCGCCTCCATCTTCTACGTCTACTACCGCCGCGCGGATGTGGACGACGCCGAGCGACGGCCCCTCACCTTCTCCTTCAACGGAGGGCCGGGCTCGGCTTCGGTGTGGATGCACGTTGGCTACACCGGGCCGCGCTTCCTCAACATCGACGATGAGGGATTCCCCGTTCAGCCCTACGGGTTCGACGAGAACCCGCACTCGATCCTGGACGTCACCGACATCGTGTACGTGGATCCGGTGAACACCGGGTATTCCCGGGCTCTGGAGGGCGTGGACACCTCGGAGTTCTTCGGGGTGCAGGACGATATCCGCTACCTGGCAGAGTGGATCCGGCTCTTCGTGACCCGCGAAGACCGCTGGTCATCCCCTAAGTACCTCATCGGCGAGAGCTACGGAACCACACGTGTGGCGGGACTGGCCCGGCGGCTCCAGGGTTCGCACTGGATGTACCTGAACGGAGTGATCCTGGTCTCTCCCACCTCAATGGGAGCGGCCCGGGGCGGGCCGGTGGGAGAGGCGCTCCTGCTGCCCCACTACGCCGCCACGGCGTGGTACCACGACGCACTGGAGCCGGCACTCCAGAACCAGGACCTCTACGGTTTCCTGTCGGATGTGGAGGAGTTCACGGTGGAGGAGTACATCCCGGCATTGACCCGGGGCGGGTTTCTGGATCCGGATCGCCGCCGGGAGATCGCCGAGGCGGTGGCTCGCTACTCGGGCACCAGCGTGGACTTCGTGGAGAACAACAACCTGGCGCTTCCCATTGGCCGGTGGCGGAAGGAGCTGTTGCGGGACCGGGGCCTGACGGTGGGACGATTGGACGCTCGCTACCGGGGCGTGGACCGTGACGACGGCGGGATCAGCTATGACTTCGATCCGGCCCTCACCGCCTGGAATCACTCCTTCACCCCCGCCATCAACATGTACGTGCGCCAGGAGCTGGAGTATCACACGGACTTGCAGTACAACATCTTCGGGCCCGTGAGCCCCTGGGAGCGGGGATCGGACAACACGGCCGAGGACCTTCGCCGGGCCATGGCCGAGAATCCCTTCCTCCACACCATGATCCAGGCGGGCTACTACGACGGGGGGACGGACTACTTCGGAGCAAAGTATACCATGTGGCGGATGGACCCATCGGGGAAGCTCCAGGACCGGTTTCGCTTCGAGACGTACCGGAGCGGCCACATGATGTACCTGCGCCAGGAGGACCTGGAGACCTCGAACGAGCACATCCGGGAGTTCATCCGGGCCTCGGTCCCGGAGGAGGGGATGCCGGCCCGCTACTGAGACGAGTTCGGGAAAAGCACGTGCCTTCCGGTATCGAGAGAAGGGGGAACGGCGTGTCGGCTCGATTATTGCGTGAAGCATGGCCGAGCCCCCGACCGTCGGGGCACGAAAACAAATGTAGTTTGCACGAATCGTCACTGGATTCGTCTTCCAACGCCATCGTCCCGGACAGAACCACAGGAACTCAGGTGACCCCGAACCCAGCCCCCCTGCACACGGCCCCGTCCCGGGCCGCGACCGCGAGGTTCCGGTGAGCGTGGAGCGGAGCCGGGGCCTGGGCTGGGCGCTCTTGGCGCCGGTAGGGGTGGTGGGTCCTGGACGGACATCGTCGGAGAGGTCCCGGCCGGATACATCGGAGGGGGGAAGCGTCCCCACCGGTGCCGGGGAGGGTCCACCCACAACCAGGCGATTCGTGGTGCCCGCCCAGTACCGGAGCCCTGACGGGACGCTCCTCAGGGAGATGGTGGATCTGCGACGCCTGGCGCGAGACGGTGCGCTGCGGTTGGGGGTGGATCAGACCACGGTTCTCCTCTTCAGCGACGAGGAGGGCCCGGTACGTCAGGTGGTTCGCTTCCGGCAGGCCACCCGAGCTTTCCAGAAGCTGGAGAGCCATGCTCCCGGCCTGGCCCGGGAGGCCCGGGCCATGCTGGAGGCGGTCTCCCGGGTGGAAGTGGCCGATGTCCGAGAGAATACCCCGCCTCCCGGGCCCATGCGGGACTACCTTCGGAAAGCGGAGGTTCGTGGGCTCCTGGCACTGCCACTGCGCCGTGGGGGCGAGACGGTGGGTTTCGTCTCGTTCGAGACGACCTCCCAGCCACGGAGCTGGTCCACGGAAGAGCGCGGGGAGGCCCGGGACGTGGCCGTTCTGATGGAGGAGGTTCTGACGCCCACGCTCCTGGCTTCGGTGTCCCGAGCCTGGCAACCCGATCCCCCCCGGCGCCGACCTGGCCGCCCGCCCGACGCCCGTGCCATCCAAGAGACGCTTGAGCCGCCCGAGGAAGGGGATCGGGGGGGGTCGCGCCACCGGGACGTTCCGGGGCCCAGCACCCGGATCCCCCGGCTCCGGCCCCTGGAAGGAGCGGCGCTCCTGGGCGCCGACATCGGTGAAGATCTGCTGCACCTGGTGGAGGTGCAGGAGGCCACGCTGTCGCTCCTCCGTGAGACGCTCCAGGCCCGCGCCGGCGAGGCTGGAGGGGAAGCCGACGCGGACCCGGAGACGGACGAAGTCATGACGGACCTGCTGGAGGTGTCCAGGCAGTTGCGCCGGGGTATCGGATCCGTGGTACGCATGACCCGGGACGGGCGGACCGGGGGCGAGATCGTGGACCTGAACCAGACTCTTGCGTCGCTGGTTCACCGGTTGGCAGAGGTGGTGGGGGACGGCCCCCGCTTCGTGGTGGCTCCAGCCTCGGAGCCCCTCCCGGCCCGGGCTGAGCCTCTTCTCCTGGAGCGGGCCCTGGAGCACCTGCTCCGCAACGCCCGGGCGGCGGTGATGCCCGGGGACCGGATCCGGATCTCCTGGGAACGGGTGCGGACGTCCGGCGGTGCCGAACCCCGGCGCCGTTCGGAGGACCGGCAGGCGGATGGAGTGGTCCGGATCCGGATCCAGGACGAGGGACGGGGGATCCGGCCCGATCATCTGCCATGGGTCTTCCAGCCCTACTTTTCGGCCTCGTCCGGGGGGGGTGACCCTGATTCGCTGGCGCAGCGGGTGGGGCTGGGGCTGTCCACGGTCCAGGCCATCGTCGAGGGGCACGGAGGCTGGGTCGACCTCCGCTCCCGGCCGGGCGAGGGGACCATCGTGGACCTTCACGTGCCCCTGGTCGAGGCCCGAGAGTCCGCCGAACCGGAGTCCGCACCCGAGGCCGACCCCGGCGCGGACGTGGACACACCCGTGATCCTCCTCATCGAAGATGAGCCTCTCCTGGCTCGCCTGATGGATCGGATTCTCACCCGCGAAGGATGTCGGGTGGTGCTTGCCGGATCCCAGCAGGAGGCACTTCGCCATTGGTCTGAATGGGGTCCCCGGGTGAGTCTGATCATGTTGGAGCGCCGCATAGCGGGGGTGGCCGATCCCGACGGGATGGTCCGGGAATGGGTGGACCGGGGAGAGGCGGTGAGCGTGGTGGTGCTCGATCGGCGGAGTGGGCCGGGAGATCCACCGCCGCCGCATGTCGGATCCGAGAACTACTTCTCCCGTCCCTTCGATCCCTCGGAGGTCGCCCGAAAGATCCGTCGTCGCCTGAAGCAGCGCGAGTCGGAGCGTTCGGTGGGCACCCGGCCGTCGGCGGACTCCGGTCCAGAGCCCAGGCCAGCCAGAACCCACTGAGGGGCCGGTTCAGCCCCGCTGGCGGCCGATGAGCCGGTTCAGGAGAATGACCGGGATGGTCCCCACCATCACGATGAGCAGCGCCGGGAGCGCCGACGCAGCCACCTGTTCATCCATTGCCAGCTGGAAGGCCCGGGTCGCCAGGGTGTCGAAGTCGAATGGACGCAGGATGAGAGTTAGGGGCAGCTCCTTCAGAACATCAACGAAGACCAGGAGTCCCGCCGAGACGAGCGTCGCCTTGAGAAGCGGGATGTCTACCCGCACGAGGGTTCGCAGGGGGGGCGATCCCAGCGACCGGGACGTCTCGTCCAGGTTCCCGCAGACCCTCTCGAAGCCCGAGTCCACCGGATTCAGGGCCACGGCCAGGAACCGGACGACGTAGGCAAAGACCAGGGCCGCCACGGTGCCTGTCAGGAGGAGTCCCACCGACGTCCCCAGGAGAGCCTGGGCCATCCCGGCGATCTGTCGGTCGAGCCAGATAAAGGGCACCAGGACCCCCACCGCGATGACGGCGCCCGGGATGGAGTATCCCAGCGACGAGGCCCGGGAAGCCAATCGGAGGAAGGGAGTGGGCGAGAGGCGGACGGAATAGACGATGAGGATGGCGGCGAGGACGGCCAGGAGCGCGGCCGCCAGCGCCAGACCGAAGGAGTTCAGGGCCAGGGCTGCGAAGCGTCCGTCCAGCGCCATGGGCGCCGCGTCCACCGACCAGCTCACCAACTGCAGGACCGGAAACACGAATCCCAGGAGGACCGGGAGGCCGCAGAGAAGGGTGGCGGCCCAGGCCCGTCCCCCCTCGAGCTGAAAGGGCACCACAGGGCGGTAGGTGGCGGCTCCCTGGTCGAAGCGAGCGCGGCCTCGCTGGGCTCGTTCCATGAGGATGAGCACGAAGACGAAGGCCAGCAAGCAGGCCGACAAACGGATGGCTGCAGGGGCGTCGCCCAGGGAGAACCAGGCCCGGAAGATTCCCGTGGTGAAGGTGGAGACGCCGAAGTACTTGACTGCTCCGTATTCGTTCAGCACCTCCATGAGCACCAGGGTCACCCCGGCCACCACGGCGGGCCGAGCCATGGGAAGGGCCACCTGGAAAAAGCTCGCCCAGGCGCTTTTCCCCATGATTCTGGAGGTCTCGAGGATTCCCCCGGACTGCTTCAGGAAGGAGGCCCGGGTGATGATGTACACGTACGGGTAGAGCACCAGCGCGAGCATGACGGTGGCACCGGTGAGCGACATGAGCCCGGTACGGAGGCCGGCGGTGGTGGCCGGGTCCAGCACCAACTGGAGGGTCGACTGTACCGGACCGGTGTGCGAGAGGATCTCCGCATAGGTATAGGCCACGATGTAGGTGGGAATGGCCAGGGGCAGAATCAGGGCCGTCTCGAAGATACGCCTGCCGGGAAACTGGCAGGTGGTCACCAGCCAGGCGGTCCCCACCCCGGTGATCAGTGTGAGGGCACCCACCCCCACAACCAGGATCGCCGAGTTGGCCAGGTATTCCACCAGGACCGTGGAAGCCAGGTGCCGCCAGGTGTCGCTGGACTCCCCGAACACGCCGAGGACGATGGAGGCGATGGGTAGGAGGACCAGCGCCACCACCACCAGGGTGGACACTGTCCACGTGGTGAGGGTGGCCCGGAAGCGGGGTCGATACCGCTCCCGGAGCCCCTTCAGGGTGCGCCGGAGCCTGGAGCCGCCCTTGGTGGTGGGTACCGTGGAGAAGGGGTCTACCGCCATCCGGCCCGGTCGAAGATCTGGACGGCCTCGTTGTTGTGCTCGCCCAACCGCTCCAGATTCAGGGTGTCAGCGTGGAAGTCACCCCACTCCCGCAGGGTCGGGGCCCAATCGATCCCTTCCCGCACCGGATACTCGAAGTTGGCTTCAGCGAAGGCCTGCTGGGCCTCCTCCCCCACCAGGAACTCCATGAGCTGGACGGCATGTGCCCGGTTGGGGGCGTGGGCCGTGACGCCGACCCCCGAAATGTTCACGTGTGCTCCGCGGCCGTCCTGATTCGGAAAGATGATTCCCACCTGACGCCCCAGCTCGCGGCTGGCCTCGTCGTCGGCGTTCAGGAGCCGGCCGACGTAGTACGAGTTCACCAGGGCCACGTCACCGACGCCTGCCGCGATGTCCCGGAGCTGATCGGTATCGTTGCCCTGGGGAGGGCGGGCGAAGTTCGCCACCATGCCCTGAACCCACTCCTCCGCCGCCTCTGGACCCAGGGCCGCCACCATGGAGGCCAGGTGCGAGACGTTGTAGATGTTCTCGGAGGTCCGGGCCAGGACCCGCTCTTCCCATCGCTCGTCGGTGAGGTCTTCATAGTCCTGAAGCTCGTCCGGGTCGACACGGTCCCGGGAGTAGGCCAGAATGCGCACCCGCTGCGTGAGTCCGAACCAGTAGCCCTCCGGATCACGCAGGTGAGACGGAATGGCGGCGGCCAGGGCGTCGGACTCCACGGGTTGCAGGAGGCCCCGGGTCTTGGCCCGGTGCAGCCGTCCCGCATCGACGGTGATCAGGAGGTCGGCGGGGGAGGCTGGGCCCTCTCGTTCCAGGCGGGCCATGAGTTCGTCGGCCGAGGCGCTCACCACCCGGACCTGGATCCCGGTGCGTTCGGCGAAGCGGTCGAAGAGGGCCTGGTCCGTGTCGTAGTGGCGGTGGCTGTAGACGTTGACCACCGGTTCATCTTCCCCTGCGCACCCCGGAAGCAGGAAGGCGAACGCGAGGATGAGTCCAAGTACTCGATTCACTGTGCGAATCCGCTGGGATGTGGGTGACGGAGTCCAGCCGGCAGTGCCGAGGGCTCATGCAATGTCCCTTACGCTCCCGGCTGAGATTGAGAACAAATCTCAACGAATGGCGTCGGAAAATCCACCCGGGGGGCATTGCCGATCAACCTGCTACCCCAGGTTGAGGGTCAGCATGGCTCCATTGACCACCCGGGCTCGCGGGCTGGCAAGGAAGAGGCAGACGTCGGCGATCTCCGCAGGGGGGATCCAACCGGAGGTGTCGGCTTCGGGCATGGCCTCCCGATTGGCCGGCGTGTCGATGATGGACGGGAGGATGGCATTGACCGTGATCCCGAGTTCGGCAGCCTCCTGGGCCAGACTCCGGGTCAGGTTCAGGACGGCCGATTTGGCCGCGCCGTATGCGGTGAGTTGAGGGGCTCCTCCCTCCAGCGCCGGAAGGGCCGAGACGTTCACGATCCGGCCCCACCCCCGACGGCTCATGGCCGGAAACGCCGCCCGGGATGCCAGGAAGGCCGTTGTAGCGTTCATGGCGATCATGCGCTGCCACAGCTCGGGGCTGGTCTCGTCGATGGGGGCCATGGCGAACCCGCCGGCCAGGTTCAGAACGATGTCCGGTCCACTGGCCTCGGGCCCTGCCATCGCCTCCATTATCGAATCCACCACCCGGGGATCCGTCAGGTCGGCGTCGTGGTGAAAGTCCACGGCCTCGGCCCCGTCGCCCAGAAAGGCCGTCAGCTCGTCGGCCTCGTCCGGATCGAACACGGGGACGTGGATCTGGCCGCCCGCTTCCAGAAAGCGCTTCGCCACATGGCGCCCCAGGTTGCCGGTGCCTCCGGTGATGAGGACGCTTTTTCCGTCCAGTCGTTCTCCCATGGTTCGCACTTCCTCGTGTGATGTGCGCAGTTGTCGGGCCGGCCCGTACCCGGCCCGTACCCGGGTGTGCCAGGGAGGGTGGACGCCTTGCCCCGCGGCTCGAAAACGCCCTAATTTCGAACGCTTTCATTGTTCGTTCGGGCCCACTGCCCCGCAACGGCGATTCACCACGTTCCTCAGCACGCCACCGGGATCATCGATACATGGACCTCGAATTCCGCGCATCGGATCCGTTCGTGGGGCCGACCGACCTGCTGGCCCTCCCCCTCTACAGTGATTCAGAAGATCTCCGGGGACCTCTCCAGGAGTTGGACGCACGCTTGGAGGGAGCCCTGGATCGTGCCCGGCGTGCCGGCGACCTGCGCGGTCGGGAGGAAGAGGCCAGCCTCTTCTACCTGCCGGGCGACGACGGTCCGTCCCGGGTGGTGGTTCTGGGCTGCGGATCGGCGTCCGATGCCGACGGCGAAACCTTCCGAAAGCTGGGGGGACGAGCGGTTCGCCAGGCCGAGAAGCTCTTCCTGACCGAGGTGGCAGTCTGTGTGCCGGGGCTCGCGGCGTCGAGCTCGGGGGGAGAAGAAGGCAGGAGGGAGGTCTCCCCCGAGGAGCAGGCCGTCCACCGGGTAGGGCCCGACCGGGTCGTGCAGGCGGTGGCCGAGGGCCTGGCCCTGGCGGCCTGGGATTTCCGGGAGCTCTTCACCGAAGGCGCCGACCAGACGGACGACGAACGTCCGCCCCTGGTGACCCGTGGCCGGATCCATGCCGCGTCGGCGACGGACGAGCCGGGTGGGCCGGACGGCGCTGGGCCTGCGGCGCCTCAGGGACTGGAGGAAGCGATTCGAGTGGGAGAGGCGCTGGCGGCGGGCCAGAACCTGGCCCGGAACCTCCAGGCTCGTCCCGGCAATGTGGCTACGCCGACCCACCTGGCCGACGTGGCGCTGGAGCTGGCCGAGGAGCACGGCTTCGGTTCGCGCATTCTCGGGCCCGGGGAAATGGAGGAGGAGAACATGGGGGCGCTGCTCTCGGTGGCCCGGGGGTCGGACCAGGAGCCCAGACTCATCGTGCTGGAGCACAGGGGCGGAGACGAGGATGCTCCTCCCGTGGCGCTGGTGGGCAAGGGGCTCACCTTCGACTCCGGGGGAATCTCGCTCAAGCCCGCCAAGGGCATGGAGTCCATGAAGTACGATATGTCCGGCGGGGCGGCGGTGCTGGGCGCCATGAAAGCCATCGGTCTTCTGGGGCTGCCGATGAACGTGGTGGGGGTGGTCCCCTCATCGGAAAACCTCATCAACGGCTCGGCGACCAAGCCCGGGGACGTGATCCGGACCCGGGAGGGCAAGACGGTGGAGATCATCAACACCGATGCCGAGGGACGGCTCATCCTGGCCGATGCGTTGTCATACACCCGGGATCGGTACGACCCGTCGGCAATGGTGGACTGCGCCACTCTTACCGGAGCCTGCGTCGTGGCGCTGGGACATCATGCCGCCGCTCTGCTGGGGAACGACGACGAGCTTCAGGATGAGGTGCGGGAGGCCGGAGACCTGGCCGGCGAGCGATGCTGGCCTCTTCCGCTGTGGAAGCCCTACCGGAAGCAGCTGAAGAGCGAGGTGGCCGACCTGAAGAACGTGGGAGGACGGCCTGCAGGTAGCATTACCGCGGGATGGTTCCTCTCGGAGTTCGTGGGAGGCACCCCGTGGGCTCATCTGGACATCGCCGGCACGGCGTACGGCGACACGGAGCTTCCGTACCGCCGAAACGGCGCCTTCGGATTCCCCACCCGCCTCCTCGTGGAGTGGGTCCGAGGCCGGGTGGCCTGAGGCGGTGATGAGTCGACTCCCCTGGGGCCTTCTGGCCGGCGTGGCTCTCCTGGTTCCGGGCCAGGTGCCGCTGGCGGCCCAGCTTCTTCCAGCGGACGCCATCGTGGTGCCGCCCGACACCATCGTGGAGCCGCCCGACACCATCGTCGAGCCGCCCGACACCATCGTACATCAGGCGGACACCATCATCCAGAACGGTGACACCATCGTGGTTCCGGCTGACACGGTGCCGGCAGAAGAGGTGGTGGAGGTGCGCAATCTTCCGATGTTTGCCCGACCCGTGCCCCCGGGATGGCAGACCGGAGTCTGGGAGTGGGACCGGGACGAGATCCAGGCGTCCCGGGCCGTGACCCTGACAGAGTTGTTGGAGGAGGTGCCGGGAGTCCTGGCGATCCGGGGAGGGGACCACGGTAACCCCACGGCGGTGATGGCGACGGGGCTCGGCCCCGGCCGCGTGCGCATCTTCGTGGACGGAGCCGAGCTGGCGCCGCTGGACGGGGGCGTGGTGGATCTGAGTCGGGTGGGGGTGGTGGGACTGGACCGGGTGCGGGTCGAGCGACGCCCCGGAGAGCTTCGGATCGAGTTGCTGGGAATGCAGTTCGTGGATCCCCGGGCCTACAGTCTTCTGGAAGTGGGGACCGGCGATCTGCAGACCAACATCTTCAGGGGCACCTTCGCCCACCCGGACGCTCTGGGAGGGAATGTCCTCCTGGCCTTGGACCGGGTGGACACCGACGGGCCGGTCCGGGAGGAGCCCGGGGCCGCCTACGGCGTGCACCTCCGGCACACCCTTCTCCACAGCGAGCGGGGCGGGGTGGCCTGGGCTGTGCGCCGGATGACGTCGCGACGTACCCCCGAGTTCTACCAGCCCGAGGACGTGAACCGGACCGACTGGACCCTGCGAGCCCGCTATGAGCTCTGGAACGGCGGGGTTTCGGAGGCCTTCTACCACCGGTCGTCGCTGGGAGTGAACCCGGACCGGGACGGCGAAGGCGCCGACACGCTCATTACCGCTGATGCCCGCTCCCAGGCGGGAGTACGTATACTGGTGGACCGAGGTGCCTGGTGGGCCGAGACGGAGTTGAGGGTCCAGGGGGGACCCGGATGGCCCGGTAACGTGCAGACGCTCCGGGGAGGTGCGCTGTTGGGGGACTGGATCGGCGTGTCGGTCGGCGTGGAGCGGCAGGGGTGGAACGGAGCGGCGGGAACCAACGCCCACGGCCGGATCTGGTCGGCACCCTTCCTGGGGATCTCGCTCTTTGCCGAGGGGGAGAGCGGCAGTCGGGCCATTCCCGGCTTCGTGCCGGCACCCATCCCGGAGGAGGATGAGGATGCCGAGGACGATGAGAACGCCGAGAGCGAGGACGACCAGGAGGAGCCCGACCAGGAGGAGGAGGAGGGGGACGAGGAGCCCGAGGAAGAGCTGGAGGTGGCGGTTCCTCCCCGTTTCGGGGAGATGACCGGGCTGCGTGCCGGAGCCGAATTCCGGAGGGGCGACCTCTTCCTGGGGGCGGCCGTTCTCTCGGTCGATCCGGACTCACTGCACCCCACGGGTCTGCCGCTGGATCGGGACGGACTCTCCATGGCCGCGGGTCGCCGGACGGGAGTGGAGCTTTCGGGACGGATTCCGCTGAGCCCGATCCTTGAAGGGCTCTCCCTCTACTGGGACACCCAGCTGTGGGAGGAGGCGCCCCAGGATTGGCGGTACACTCCGGACCGCACCTGGGACGTCCGGCTTCGCTTTCACGATGTCTTTTTCGAGACCCGTAATCTGGAAGTCTGGGTGGATGTGGGCATGCGGGGCCGCGACGGCATGGCGGTACCCCTCGCGGATCCGGATCAGGCGGAGCCGGTCATGGCCACGGTGCCGTTGAACCAGAGCTGGTACGGTCGGCTCCAGATCCGGGTGGTGTCCGCCAAGATCTTCGTGCACTGGGACAACTTCACCTTCCGGGACAACAACCAGGATCTTCCGGGCCGTGTGCTTCCGCAGACCCGAGCCATGTACGGGGTGAAGTGGACCCTCTGGAACTGAGAGGTCGCCCCACCACGAGGAGGGCATCCGTACCTGCGTGCGCCCTTGAGCGGAGCAGGCGGGAAGGGTTATCCTTCAAGGCTAATGGCTAAAACACCCCTTCGAAGCATGACCGGATTCGGCGAGGCGGAGCAGGACTCCGACCTGGGGCGGGTGCGGGTGATGATGCGGACGGTGAACCACCGGTACCTGAACGTACAGATCCGGGTGCCCAACGGCATGGATCGTCTGCAAAGTGTTCTGGAGGCTCGCCTCCGTTCTCGCTTCGCCCGAGGGCACCTCACTCTCAGGGTTTCCCTGGACTCGTCCGCCGCCGACGACCCCGACGCCGTACCGGTGGACGTGGAACGGGCCCGGGGCTACCGGAACGCCCTTCGTCGACTCCAGGAGGAGCTTGGTCTGGGTGGCTCGGTGGATGTTGGACTCATCGCGGCGTTCAGGGAAGTCTTCCGGGCACCGGACCCCGACGACGACGCCGCCGACCTGGATCCGGAGCTGGTGCTGGAACTCACCGACCGGGCCGCGGACCAGGTCCTGGAGATGCGAGAGGCCGAGGGAGCGCGGCTGGCCCGGGACCTCTCAGGGCGAGTGGATGCCATGGAGGCCGAGCTCGAGACCATTGAGCAGCGGGCTCCGGAACGGCTGGTGGAGCACCGGGACCGCCTGCGCGAGTCCGTCCGGGAGCTCTTGGACGGCCAGGCCCCGGTAGACGAGGAGCGGATCGCCCGGGAGATCGCCCACTTGGCAGAGCGATGGGACATCCACGAGGAAGTGGTCAGGTTCCGGTCTCACCTGGCCATGTTTCGGGACACGCTGGAATCCGGCAGTCCCGATGGAGTGGGCAAGCGGTTCGGCTTCATCGCCCAGGAGATCCTGCGGGAGGTGAACACCATGGGCTCGAAGGCGAACGACGCCCAGGTGGCGGCACACGTGGTGAACCTCAAGGGAGAGGTGGAGAGGCTACGAGAGCAACTGGAGAACGTCGAGTGATCACCGGGCTTCCGTACCGACCGTGCCCCCTGGTTCTGGCGGCCCCCAGCGGAACGGGCAAGACCACCATCGCCCGTGCCCTGGTGGACCGCTTCGAGCATTTCGTCTTCTCGGTGTCGGCCACGACTCGCCGCGCCCGGGGCGACGAGGAGCACGGGGTGGACTACGACTTCGTGTCGCGGGAGCGATTCCGGGCCATGATCGAGGAAGGCGAGCTGGTGGAGTGGGCCGAGGTCCATGGGAACCTGTATGGGACTCCCATGGCGAACCTGGAGGCGGCGCAGGACCGGGGCGAGCACGTGGTCCTGGACATCGACGTCCAGGGAGCCCGCCAGATCCGCAGAAGGATTCCCGGGGCCGTCCTCATCTTCGTCTTCCCGCCGTCGGCGGAGGCCCTGTGGGACCGGCTCACGTCCCGGGGCACCGAGAAGCTGGAGGAGGCGCGTCGGCGTATGCGGGCGGGCCGGGGCGAGTTGGAAGAAGCGCGGCACTTCGACTACATCGTGGTGAATGACGACCTGGAGCGGGCCGTGGCCCGGGTGAGAGCCATTGTCGAGGCCGAGAGCCATCGTCCGTCCCGGGCCCTGGATCTGGCCCACAGCGTGTCGCAGCTCAGGCGCGAGATCGACGAGGTGGTGAAGCGAGCCGGAGCCGAAGAAGTGACCCGGGGGTAGGACGAACCCGGACCCGGGGCGATGCCGCCGGGGCCATCTACTGAACCAGAAGGAGATATCATGCAGGTCTTTACACCGAACGAAGTCGCACACAACACCGGGAGCAAGTACCTGGGGGTGCTGGTGGCCGCCAAGTACACCCGCGAGCTGAACGCTCTCCCCCGGGACCTCAAGCCCCTGGGCGAGGAGAAGAAGCTCACGACCAGAGCTCTCGAGGCCCTCACCTCGGGCCAGATCGAGTTCCGGCTCGTGGGTCGTCGCCGCCGGGGCGAGTAGCTCGGTGGGCGCCCCCGTCCTGGCGCCCCGCCCGCCCTGGGCGGACACGACCATTGTCCTCGGGGTCACCGGGGGGGTCGCCGCCTACAAGGTGGTGCAGATCGCCCGGGACCTGACCCGGCTGGGAGCTCGGGTGGAGGTCGTGCTGAGCGAGGCCGCTACCCGCTTCGTGACTCCCCTCTCGTTCGAGGGCGTGACGGGGCGTGCCGTCCATCGGTCCCCGTGGTCCGCCCGGGGGGGCGCTCTCCATGTGCGCCTGGCCCGTGAGGCCGACCTGGTGCTCGTGGCCCCGGCCACAGCCGATCTTCTGGCCCGCGCTGCCCAGGGCCGGGCGGACGACCTCCTCGCCACGCTTCTCCTGGCCACTTCGGCCCCGGTGATCCTGGCTCCGGCCATGAATCACCGAATGTGGGCGCATCCGCAGGTCCGCGCCAATGCCCGGCACTGTTCCCAATCGCTGGGCTACCACCTGGTGGGACCCGACGTGGGTCCGCTGGCGGTCGGAGAGGGCGAGGGCGAGGGGCGGATGGTGGAACCTCGGGACCTGGTGGAGTGGGTCGGCGCGTGGCTGGGGCGTTCGGAGGCCTGGACGGGACGCCAGGTCGTGGTCACGGCCGGGCCCACCCGCGAGTCGCTGGATCCCATCCGATTCGTGAGCAATCGGTCGTCTGGCCGGATGGGGTTTGCCATTGCCCGGGAGGCATGGCTCAGGGGCGCAGAGGTGACCCTGGTCACCGGTCCCTCACCCCTTCCGGATCCCGTCGGCGTGGAGGCGCTTCGAGTGGACTCGGCCCAGGAGATGCTCGACGCCGTACGGCCCCGGATGGCCGACGCCGATGTCGTGGTCTATGCCGCCGCCGTTTCTGACTACCGGTCCGCTGATCCTGCCCGTGAGAAAATCCGGAAGGCGGAGCGGGGTGGGCGGTTGGCCCTTGAGTTGGTGGAGACCCCCGACATTGCCCGAGATACGGCATCGGACCGGTTGCCTGCAGCGGTGGCCGTAGGCTTTGCCCTGGAGACCACGGGGCTGGAGGAACGGGCAGTGGAGAAAATGAAGGAGAAGGGATTCCACCTCATCGCCGCGAACCCCGCCGGGGAGGACGACGCCGGGTTCGACGTGGAGACGAACCGGGTCACCCTCCTGGATCGGTGGGGCGGTCGCGAGGCGCTTCCCGTGCTTCCAAAGGCCGAGGTGGCCATGCACCTGATGGACCGGGTGGAGACCTGGCTCGTGGAGGGCCTGCCGAACCCGACGGGCGCAGGCTCGTGACCTCCGGGAGGCCAGATCCCGCTCTTGTGGCTCGCCTGCTCAGACAGAGGAGCGAGCTTGGCCACGGACCGCTGACACTGGAGATCCTGGATCGAGACCAGGCCCTGAAGCTCGCCGCCGGGGGCGGGCCCACGACCGGCGGATCGACTCCCGACCAGTCCGGGCCCTTTGAGCCCCCCAGGGAGTATGACGCGCTTCGGGAGGCGGCTCTGGTCTGCACCCGGTGCCGACTGGCGGAGGGACGCACGCAGGTGGTATTCTCCGATGGAAGCCCGGACGCCCGGGTCATGGTGGTGGGAGAGGCACCCGGCGCGAACGAGGATCGAACGGGGCTCCCCTTCGTGGGACGGGCGGGAAAGCTCCTGGACCTGCTTCTGGCCAGTGTGAGCCTTTCACGTCGGGACTCGGTCTATATCTGCAACGTTCTGAAGTGCCGGCCTCCCGGAAACCGGGATCCCCGAACCGACGAGATCGAGGCGTGCTCCCCGTGGCTGCACCGGCAGATCGAGCTCGTGCAGCCGGAGGTGATCCTGGCTGTGGGGACCTTTTCAGCCCAGTTGCTGACCGGACGGAGTATGGCGCTGGGCAAGCTGCGGGGCGAGGTTTATAGTTACCGGGGGACCCCGCTTGTGGTGACGTACCATCCGGCGGCGCTCCTTCGGAATGCGGCATGGACCCGGTCCACCTGGAGCGACCTGCAGCTTCTGCGCGGAGTGCTGGACGGATCTTGATGGGTCTCGTTGAGCCCCCCACCACGTCCACCTGAGCATTCGTAACCCCAAGTCCACACCTTCCGGCAACCTTCCGACGTGACCCCGCCCGAGCTCTCGCATTCGCCCCCCATACAGCACGATCGGGAACCGCCATACTCCCGCCAGGCCGAGGTCTCGGTCCTTGCGGGTATCCTCCTGGATCAGGACGCGATGATCCGCATCGAGGATGTTCTGGACGACTCAATGTTCTTCTCGGAGGACCACCGGATCCTCTTCCGGGGAATGCGCTACCTCCACGAGAAGCGGCGGGGTATCGACGTGGTGACCCTGGGGGACCACCTTCGGGACACCGGCGACCTGGAACGGGCCGGCGGTGAGGAATACCTGGCTCAGCTGCTGGACGCGGTGCCCACCGCCGCAAACATCCAGTATCATGCCCGGATCGTCCGGGACAAGGCACTCCTGCGGCGGCTGGTCGAGGTCTCTACCCGGACGATCCAGGACGTCTACTCGCCTGGCGAGCGGAGCGTGGAAGAGCTGGTGGACGAGGCCGAGTCCCGGGTCTTCCAGGTGGCCGAGAGCCACGATCGAGGTGGGTTCGTCTGGATCAAGGATCTTCTCTGGGAAGCATTCGAGAACATCGAGAAGCTCCAGAAGAGCAAGGGTGGGCTCACGGGGGTGCCCTCGGGCTTTGGGACGCTGGACCGGATGACCACCGGCCTCCAGGAGGGAGACCTGATCATCGTGGCGGCGCGGCCCGCCATGGGAAAGACGTCGTGGGTGCTGAACGTGGCCCAGAACGCCGCCATCGACCACAAGGTGCCGGTGGCGCTCTTTTCGCTGGAGATGTCGAAGCAGCAGCTCGTGCAGCGGCTCCTGTGCGCAGAGGCCCGGGTCGATGCCCAGAAGCTTCGGACCGGACGTCTTTCGCCGTCGGACTACCAGCGCATCGGCACCGCGGGAGCCAAGTTGAACACCGCTCCCATCTGGATCGACGATTCCCCTGGCGGCACCGTCCTGGAGATGCGGGCCAAGGCTCGTCGCCTGAAGGCCGAGGGAGGGCTGGGGCTCCTGGTCATCGACTACCTGCAGCTCATGGCCGGTTCGGGTCGGCAGGAGAGCCGACAGCAGGAAGTGAGTCAGATCTCCCGGGGCCTGAAGGGGCTGGCCCGCGAGCTGGAGGTGCCCGTCATCGCCCTCTCCCAGCTCTCTCGCGGCCCGGAACAGCGCACCGACCATCGCCCGCAGCTTTCGGACCTGCGGGACTCCGGCTCCATCGAGCAGGACGCCGACCTGGTCATGTTCCTCTACCGTCCCGAATACTACAGCTCCACCGGTCTGGACGAGGACGGCAATTCGCTGGAGGGGAAGGCGGAGCTCATCGTCGGCAAACAGAGGAACGGACCCACCGGCACGGTGAACCTGTTTTTCCACAAGAACTACACCCGCTTCGACGACGTGGCCAGGGAACCGGACGAGGCACACCCTCCGGGTACCGGCGGCGGAGGGTCCGTGGGAGGGAATGGCCGGGAGCGGGACGATGTCCCCTTCTAGCGTGGGGGTCGCCGTCCCCGCCGCGGGTGCGGGACGCCGGCTGGGGGGCCTCAGGAAGGCCTTCCTGGAGCTGGGGGGACGACCGGTCCTCCAGCATGCCCTGGAGCCTTTCCTGGCCCTGAACGAGGTGGTGGCCGTGGCCGTGGCCCTGCCCGCCGACGACCTGGGGGACCCGCCACGTTGGCTTCGGGAGCTGGATCCGCGAATCCGGCTGGTGGCTGGTGGAAGCACTCGGCTCCGCTCCGTCCTGGCGGCTCTGGAGGCATTGGATGCCGCAGAAGCGCCGGAGGTGGTCCTCATCCATGACGCCGCAAGGCCGCTGGTGACGGACGGGATCATTCGAAGGTGCATTGCCGGCGCACGGGCCGGGGAGGGAACGGTGGCCGGGTGGCCGGCGGTGGACACCTTGAAGGAGGTAGATGAGAGCGGACTGGTGGTGGCCACCCCGGACCGGCGGCGCTTGTGGAGGGCCCAGACCCCCCAGGCCTTCCCCCACGGCCAGCTCCTGGGGGCCTATCGCCGAGCAGCGCAGGCCGACGTGCAGGCCACCGACGACGCCGAGCTTTTTGCCCGGGCCGGTGGGGCAGTGCGGATGGTGGAGGGGAGCCCGTGGAACCTGAAGGTGACGCACCCCGGTGACATTCCGGTGGCCGAATTCCTCCTGGGCGAACGAGCCCGGGGTCGAGGGAAGCCGGAGTCGGCTCACGGCGCCTCTCACGGTCGCCGGGAGGAGGAGTGGACCGCGGGATGACCGATCCATCGCCGTCCGGGGTTCGCAGGATCGAGGCCTCCCGGGTCAAGGAGATTGCGGCCCACCTGGACGGGGACGGGCTCCTGGCGTATCCGACGGAAACGGTCTACGGGCTGGGCAGCGCGGCGACTCCAGAGGGCGTGGCGCACCTGCGGCAGATGAAGGGACGATCGGCCGAGCGTCCCTTCCTGGCCCTTGTTCCGGACCCGGAGGACCCGGAGCTGGCCTGGACACCCGCGGGCCGGGCGCTGGCGGAGCACTTCTGGCCCGGTCCCCTCACCCTGGTGCTCCTGGATCCCACGGAGCGTTTCCCGCCCGGTGTCCGGGACGACGAGGGAAGAGTCGCCGTTCGGGTGAGTCCCCATCCGTTCGTGCGGAAGTTGGCTCGTGCGTGGCCTCATCCGCTTCTGTCCACCAGCGCGAACCGATCCGGTGGGCGGCCCGCCATGACGGCTGACGAAGCCGCTGCGGCCCTGGCGGATCGTCCGGGTGCGGATCGGCTCTGGGTCGTGGAGGGCGGACGGCTTCCCCCCTCTCTCCCCTCGACCCTCGTGGACTGCAGCGACCCGGTGCCTGTGGTCCTTCGTGCCGGAGCGGTCCCGGTGGACCGTCTTCAGACGGTGGTGCCCGGGATTCGAATCCAACAGGCCCACGTGAACACATCATCTTCAGATCCTGCCTCATGACCCCCTCTTCTCGAACCTCTCCGGGCGAACCCTTCCGGCTCCTCTTCGTCTGCACCGGGAATACGTGTCGGAGTCCCCTGGCCGAGGCTCTGACCCGCAGGGCGCTGAAAGATCGAGGATGGGAGGGGGTGGAGGTACGCTCCGCCGGAGTCGCCGCCGCGCCCGGTGGCCGGGCCAGTGAAGGATCCTTGGAGATGGCCCGGAAGCACGGAGTGCCGCTGGAGGAACACCGGAGCGTGCCGCTCTCGGCCGAGATGGTGGAATGGGCCGACCTCATCCTCACCATGTCACCGAGTCACCTTGGAGGCGTGGCCATGGCCGGGGGTGGCGAGCGGGTAGCGGTCATCACCGAGTTCGCCGCGGGACAGGAGGCTCGGGAGGCGGATCCCCGGGAGGCGGCCCGGATTGCCGGTGGGGTGCCCGATCCCTTTGGCGGAGACCAGGAGGCCTATGAGGCCACCTACCGGGCCCTGGAGGAATTGGTGGAGAAGGTGCTGGATCGCCTCGAGCCCGTCGTGGCGCCATGAGCCCGTCTGCGGAAGGCGAGGGGGGAGGTCCACTGCACGCTGGCACTCGAGTGATGGCCCTGCTGGGAGATCCGGTGCGCCACTCCCTGTCGCCGGTGATGCAGAACGCCGCTTTCGCCGAAGCGGGGGTAGATGGGGTCTACGTGGCCCTGCGGTGCGACAGAGACGATCTGTCCGGTCTGCTTCGGGGCCTGGCCCGGGCCGGTGGCGGGGGCAACGTGACCCTCCCCCACAAGCAGCGGGCGGTTTCCCTGGTGGAAGAGAAGACCTCGGCGGTGCGCCGGACCGGGGCGTGCAACACCTTCTGGCTGGAGGACGGCAGGATCCACGGCGACAACACCGACGTGGAGGGATTCCGACGAGCGCTGAATGCCCTCACCGGGGGGGTCGCCGGCGCGCGAGTGCTCCTGCTGGGGGCCGGGGGAGCCGCCCGTGCGGCCATGTCCGTGTTTCGTGACGACGGCGCCGGGGAAGTCCATATCCTGAACCGGACGGTGTCGAGGGCGCGGGAGCTGGCGAGCCGCCTTGGCGACGGTGCGGTCAAAGTGATAGAGGGGCGCGAAGCCCTGTTGGGCGGCAGCTACGAGCTTGTGGTGAATGCCACCCGCCTGGGGCTCGATCCGGAGGATCCCCTCCCTCTGGACCTGGAGGACCTGGATCGAGTGGGGGCCCTCCACGACATGGTCTACCGACCCGAGGAGACACGCCTGGTGCACCGGGCCCGGGGGCGGGGGATTCGGGCCGTGGATGGCCGTGAGATGTTGCTCCAGCAAGGGGCCGCGGCCTTCGAGCGGTGGTGGCGGCGGCCGGCGCCGACGAGGGCCATGCGGGAGGGACTGCAGGGCCGGCTGCCTGACGGGGCCGGTGACCGGGTTCTGGACGGGGCACCCGGCCCGGAGGAGGGCAGGGGGAATGAAGCGGACCGCTGAAAGGGGAGTCCAAAGGCTTCTCCACCTGCTCCTTCCCCCGGCATGTGCCGGCTGTGAGGCGCCCCTCTCGGCGGAGGGCGGCCGGGTTTGTCCCTTGTGCCGGACACGACTCAAGGAACCGCCCCATCCGCGCTGCACCCGCTGCCACGCGCCCCGGGGCACCGGACTCCCCGCCTCCAGGCCCTGCCCGGAGTGTTCGGATTGGCCCGAAGTCCTGGCGCGTGCCCGGACGGCGGTCCTCATGGCTTCCCCCGCCGACACCCTCGTTCATCAGCTCAAGTACGGCGGATGGCCCGAGCTGGCTCCGTTCATGGCCGCTCGCATGACCCGGGCCTTCCCGACGGCGGAACTATCGGCGGGATCGCTCGTAGTGCCCGTGCCCACCACTCCCTCACGGGAGCGGGAGCGGGGCTACAATCAGGCCGAGCTGCTGGCCGAACGGGTGGCGGAGGTTTTCGGGCTGCCGCTGGTGAAGGCGCTGAGGAGGGTCGACGGCGGTGGGACGCAGGTCGCCTTGCACCGGCACCAGCGCCGGAGTAACGTCGAGGACGTCTTTCGGCCGGTGGAGGCCCGCCGGGTGGAGACGAGAGCCCGCCCGGTTCTGCTGGTGGACGACGTGCTCACCACCGGAGCAACGGCCGGGGCTGCGGCCCAGGCCCTGGCAGGCATGGGGGCCCGGGACGTGAGCCTGTTGACCTTCGCGCGATCGTTGCCCGGCAGGGACTGACGTGGGGCGCAAACGAACCTGCCCACCGGCGACCAACAATTCCCCGGGACAGAACCGAGGGCCCGATTCGAAGGGCGTTCCTCGGCGTTCGTTCCAGCGTGGCAGTTTCTGAAACACCTTACCAATAGAGGAGCAGAGTGATGTCCATTCGTGTGGCGATCAACGGTTTCGGGAGGATTGGGCGGTTGGTTCTCAGGGGGAACCTGGAGTCGGGCCGAGACGACCTGGAGATCGTGGCGGTGAACGACCTCACCGACAGCGAGACGCTGGCCCACCTGTTCAAGTACGATTCGGTGCATGGGACCTTCCCGGGGCGGGTGGAGACCACCCAGGACGGTCTTCGGGTGGACGGCCACGAGATCAAGGTCCTGAGTGAACGGGACCCCGCCCAGCTCCCCTGGCGGGACCTGAACGTGGACGTGGTGGTGGAATCCACTGGCCACTTCACCCGCCGGGAAGACGCGGCCAAGCACCTGGAGGCGGGAGCCCGGAAGGTGCTCATCTCGGCGCCGGGCAAGTCCGAGGACGTGACGGTGGTCCTGGGGGTCAACGAATCGGACTACGACCCCGAGGCGCACGATGTCATTTCCAACGCCTCGTGCACCACCAACTGCCTGGCGCCCGTGGTGAAGGTCCTGGCTGAGCGCTTCGGCTTCGTTCGGGGGCTCATGACCACCATCCACGCCTATACCAACGACCAGGCTACGCTGGACGCTCCCCACAAGGACCTCCGGAGGGCCAGGGCGGCCGGCCTCAGCATGATCCCCACCACCACGGGAGCGGCTCGGGCCACGGCTCTGGTTCTCCCAGAGGTGAAGGGAAAGCTGGACGGAATGGCCATCCGCGTTCCCACCCCCAACGTGTCCCTGGTGGACCTGACGGCGGAGCTGGAGCGGGACGTCACGCCCGCCGAGGTGAACCTCGCCTTCCAGGAGATGGCGCAGGGACCCCTCTCGGGAATTCTGGACGTCTCGGAGGAGCCCCTGGTCTCGGTGGACTACGTGGGCAATCCGGCCTCGTCAGTGGTGGACCTGCAGACCACGGCCGTGGTGGGAGACCGGCTGGTGAAGGTTCTGGCCTGGTACGACAACGAGTGGGGGTACTCCTCGCGGGTGGTGGACATGGTCCGCTACATCGGGGACCGTCTTCCCGCCCGGGCGGAAGGCTGAGACGGTGCCCCGCAGGCTCACCCTGGCCGACATACCACCGGAGGAGCTGGCCGCGGTCAACGTGTTGGTCCGGGTGGACTACAACGTTCCGCTGAGCTCCAGCGGAGAGGTGGGAGACCGCACCCGGATCGAGGCCACACTCCCCACCCTTCGATATCTGTCGGAGGCAGGAGCCCGGACCGTGCTGGTCTCCCACCTGGGTCGGCCGGACGGCGCGCCGGATCCGGATTATTCCCTGGCCCCGGTGGCGGACGTCCTGTCCGAGCTCCTGGAGCGCGAGGTCCCCCTTCTGGAAGATCCCCCCGGCAGCCCCGAGCTGGAACGGAGCGTTCAGTCCATCCCCGACGGGGGGCTGGCCCTCATGGAGAACATCCGCTTCCTGGCCGGGGAGACGGACAACGACCCGGAGCTGGCCGGAGCGCTGGCGGAGTTGGGCATGGTGTTCGTGGGAGAGGCTTTCGGAGCGGCTCACCGGGCGCACGCCTCCACCGTGGGGGCGGCGCGGGAGATCCGGCGTCGGGGGGGCCGTGCGGTGGCCGGCCACCTGATGGAGCGGGAGCTCCGCTTTCTGGGTGACGCCCTCGCCGATCCCGAACGACCCTTCGTGGCCCTTCTGGGAGGTGCCAAGATCTCGGGAAAGATCGATCTCATCGAGGCGATTCTCCCCAGGGTGGATCGGCTCCTTGTGGGAGGCGCCATGGCCAATACCTTCTTCCGTGCCCTGGGTCTCGACACCGGCGCCTCGCTGGTCGAAGAAGACCGGGTGGAGATGGCCGGAGAGCTCCTGGAGCGGGGGGGCGAGCGCCTCCTTCTTCCGGTGGATTGCGTGGTGGCGCCGGAGATCGGCGATGACGTCTCCACGCGCACAGTGGACCGGACCGAGGTTCAGGCGGACGACCGGATCGCCGACATCGGGCCTGCGAGCAGAAAGCTTTTCGCCGGGGAGATCTCCGGCGCTCGCACCCTCGTCTGGAACGGGCCCATGGGCGTGTTCGAGTCGGCTCCCTTCGCCGCCGGCACCCGGGAGGTGGCTCTGGCCGCGGCCGACGCTGCCGACAGGGGGAGCACGGTGGTGGTGGGCGGGGGCGACTCGGTAGCGGCGGCGGAGATGGCTGGGGTCGTCGACCGGATGACCCACGTCTCCACCGGGGGGGGGGCCGCGCTGGACCTCATGGCGGGCAAATCCCTTCCGGGGGTGGAAGTGCTCGAACTGACAGAGGAGGACTGATGGCACCGAGGACGATGGTGGCCGGAAACTGGAAGATGAATCTGGGGCCGGCCGAGGCGGCGGACTTTGCTCAAGAGCTCACCCTTCCTCCATCCACACGATCGGAGGTGGTTCTCTTTCCTCCCGCCCTGTCCCTGGCTGCGTTGAGGGAGGAGCTCAGCGACGAGTCGGAGGTGGCCCTGGGAGTGCAGAACGTCCATTGGGAAGCCTCCGGGGCCTACACGGGTGAGCTCTCGGTACCGATGGCTGCCGAGGCCGGTGCCACGTTCGTACTGGTGGGCCATTCCGAACGTCGGCACATCTTCGGGGAAGGCGATGACGACGCCTCGCGAAAGGTGGAGGCGGTCCTCCGGGGTGGACTCACGCCGGTGCTCTGTGTCGGCGAAACCCTCGAGGAGCGGAAGCGGGGGGAGGTAGCCGGGGTAATTCTTCGGCAGCTGGAGGCCGTGCTGGAGTCAGGAGAGGTTCGGGAGCGGATCGCCAGCGAGGCCCGCCTCCTGCTGGCCTATGAGCCGGTGTGGGCCATCGGCACCGGAGAGACGGCCACACCCGAGGACGCCGCCGGGGCGCACCGGATTCTCCGGGAACGCCTCGTCTCTTACCTGGGAGACACGGTGGGCGAGGGGGTGCCCATCCTGTACGGGGGATCGGTGAAGCCCGATAACGCCGGGGATCTTCTCTCCGCCCCCGATGTAAACGGCGTCCTGGTGGGAGGCGCCTCGCTGGACCCGTCTTCGTTTGCCCGGATCGTGGCTCAGGGCGGTTGACATCGGCGGCCTCGATAGCGACATTTTTTTGCTAATCCGGAACACCCGAACGCGGTCTGACCGTTCATGTTTGGCTTTTTTCTCACGCTACTCGTACTCGACGGTATCTTCCTCACCGTCATCATCCTCCTCCAGGCCGGAAAGGGGGGAGGTCTCGCCGCCATGGGTGGTGGTGTAACCTCCACCGAGGGCGTCCTGGGTGGACGCCAGGCAGCCACTTTTCTGGTTCGGGCCACCTGGGCCGGGGGTGCCGCCTTCATGGTGCTGGCGCTGATCCTGGCCATTCTGTCGTCCAGGGAGCACCAGCCGGGCTCGATCCTGCAACAGGACCTCCAGCAGGTGCCGACGCAGCCCACCCCGGTGATTCCGGGCACCGACGCGGATCCCGGGGAGGGGGCGGCCCCTCCCCCCGCCGATCCAGGCGGTGACGGGGGTGCGATCCCGGAGACGCCGTGACCTCCTGGAAGTCTACGTGTCGCCGCACCCCACTTTCCGATCAGACTTCCAGGGAAGCTCGATGCGTCTGATGATCCTTCCCCCTCCAGGCTCCTCCCGGTGCAGCAATGCAGGGAGGACCTTCGGGTGACCGGTCCCGGCGCACCCGCCTCCCCCCCCGCACATCCGGGAGCCGATGACGGCATCCCGGACCCCTTCGAACAACTCCTGCCCTTCTACCGCGCCCTCTACCTGACCCGTCAGGCGGAGGAACGCCTCGAGGAACTTCACAGCCAGGGTCGCATACCCGGTCACTTCCACCGTTCGCTCGGGCAGGAAGGTGGAGCGGTGGGGGCGACCATGGCCCTCCGGCGTCGCACGGACGGCACCGGCGACCTGGTGGCGCCCACGTCCCGAACCACCGGGGCCCTCTTCGTGATGGGCGCGACGCCGCTGGAATACCTGCGGCAGTGTCTTGGCCGAGCCGGTGCTCCTACCGAAGGAAGGGATGCGGGACCGGGGTGGACCGATCTGGATCGTGGTCTTCTGGCCCCCCTCCCGGCCATGGGCAGCCTGGTTGAGGTCATGGCCGGTGTGACCCTGGCCCTCCGGATGCGGGCCGAGGACCGGGTGGGCATGGTCTTCACCGGCGACGGGGCCACCTCCACCGGAGCCTGGCACGAGGGACTGAATTTCGCGGCGGTCCGCCGCTGCCCGCTGGTCCTGGTGGTGGAGGCGAATCAATGGGCCTTCTCCACCCCCACCCGTCGCCAGACCCGGATCCAGAATTTTCTGGAGCGATGTGCCGGATACGGGGTCCACGGCGTCCAGGTGGACGGGACGGACGCGGTGGCGGTGCACGAGGTGGTCCGGGCTGCGGTGGAGCGTGCCAGGGCCGGTGAGGGGGTCCAGATGGTCGAACTCCGCTACTATCGACTGAGCGGTCACGACCTGGATGACGACCAGGCCTACGTGGACCCGGCTGAGCTGGAGCGGTGGAGGGCCAGGGATCCCCTGCAGATCCTGCGCAATCGCCTCGTGGCAGCAGGCGCCGGAGACACATCCCGTATTCGCGAGCTCGAGGAGACGGTGAGGGACGAGGTGGCGCAGGCACTGAAGGAAGCGCTGGACAGCGAATTTCCCCAGGCGGAGCCGGAGATGGAGAGATGAGCAGGCAGCCGCCGGAACATGTCAGCCGAACAAGCCGACGCGAACCCGTGACTTTCCTCGAGGCCATCGCGGAGGCCCTCTGGGAGGAGATGGAGCGAAACCCGGACGTCTTCCTCATGGGTGAGGACATCGGAGTCTACGGGGGTGCGTTCAAAGTGACCCGGGGGTTTCTCGAGCGATTCGGCGAGGATCGTGTTATCGACACTCCCATCTCTGAGGCCGGCTTCACAGGCGCCGCCGCCGGGGCCGCCCACATGGGGCTTCGACCGGTGGTGGAGATGCAGTTCATGGATTTCATCTCTCCGGCGTACGACATCATCACCAACTACATCGCCACGTCCCGGTATCGAGGCAGTGGCCCGCAGCCCCTGGTCATCCGGGGGCCGGTGGGAGGAGGGAACCGAGGCGGTCCGTTCCATTCGCAGAACGTGGAGATGGCCTTCTTCCACACGCCCGGACTCAAGATCGTCTATCCGTCCACGGCTCGGGACGCGAAGGGTCTGCTCAAGGCCGCCATTCGCGATGAGGACCCGGTGATCTTCGAAGAGCACAAGGGCTTGTACCGGGCGCCGTTCCTCCGGGAGGTGCTCCCGGATGAGGATTTCACCGTTCCGCTGGGAAAGGCGAGAACGGTCCGGTTCGGCACGGATGTGACCGTGGTCACCTACGGCCTGATGGTCCACCGCTCACTGGAGGCCGCTGAGCGACTGGCCCGAGAAACGGACGTTTCGTTGGAGATCATCGACCTGCGGACGCTCCTCCCCCTGGACGACGAGGCCATCATGGCGTCGGTTCAACGAACCGGAAAGCTCGTGGTGGTGCACGAGGACACCCGGACCGGTGGAATTGCCGGCGAGATTGCAGCCCGGGTCAACGAGCAGGCCTTCGAGTGGCTGGATGGTCCGATCCTCCGGGTTACGGCCATCGACGCCCCTGTCCCCTATGCGGGACCCCTCGAAGATTACATGCTCCCCGGGGTCGATGACGTGGTGGAAGCGGCCCTCTACCTTGCCAACTACTGAACACAGCTTAAACTCAGGGTCCGCAGCGACCCTGCCCCTTCTATTTCTACGGACGACGGAGAATCATCGTGGCTCGGATCGAAGTGCCCATGCCCCAGATGGGTGAATCCATCGCAGAAGGTACGGTTTCCAAGTGGCTCAAGGAGATCGGCGACGAAGTCGAACGA
>SKVI01000220.1 GCA_007129525.1 Gemmatimonadota bacterium
CCACGGCGGAGGAAGCGCATCGCCTGGCCTCGGCCATGGGCGAGACGGAGCTGGCGCGGCAGATCGCGGAGCGGCTCGAGTTGTACCGGGAAGGTCGGCCCTACGTGGCACCGGTGGAGCCACCAGAGCCGCTGCTGGAGGGAACTAGCGGGGGCGGTCGTCGGGAATGAAGCGGTCCTGGCTGGGCATCCGGGCGTTGGGAAGGGTCTCGGCGTTCATCACTTCCTCGGGCCCGATGATCCGATTCCGCCAGAGCAACCACGCGGTCACGGCGTAGACTTCGTCGTCGGTCAGGGAGCCGGGGGCATCATAGGGCATGGTCCGGCGGGTGTAGTCGAACAGGGTGGCCGCATAGGGCCAGTAGTTGCCGATGGTGCGCCGGAGCTCCTGGTCGAGGCTCTCGTGGAAGTCGAAGGCATCGCCGGGATTCCGTCCGACCAGTGGCCAGCCCGCCGGCGTGCCCTCACCTTCGGGACCGTGGCATGCGGCACATCGCGCGCGATAGACCTCCGCACCTTCGTCCACCGTCCCGGACCCCGGCGGGAGCCCCGTGCCGTCGGGCTTTACGTCGATGTCCAGGCGGGAGACCTCCTCGGGCTCGGGGTCCTTACCGTGACCCAGTGGGAAGGTCACGGGCTCGGAGCTCGCGACGTCCAGGGTGTCGGTTTCCAGGGGACTGGTGTGGGTGGTGGAGCCGGCCGCGGCGTGAGCTGGATGGGCCGTGAGGGAGCCATAAGGGGCAGGCGCCGCTTCGGCATCGCACCCCGCCACTGCCGGTACGGCGCCCAGGAGGGCGCAGAACGCCAGAAGCGTGAGCCTCGTGGTGGGAGGGGAAGGGCGCGGTCGCGGTGTCATCCCCACTCCTCCGTCCGGAAGACCACCGTGCCATCGGGACGCAGCCGCCAGCCTGTGATGGGATTCAGGTGGTACGGGCCCGAGCCCACGCCCCGGGCCTCCACGAGTTCCCGGACGGTGGGCTGGACGTAGCCGGTCTCATCCACGGCGCGACTGAGCACCGTGGCCTCACCTCCGTCCCAGCGCCAGAGGTAGCGAAAGCGGGTATGGGCCTTGGGGAGAACTGGCTCCTGCAGGTCGGCCCGATGCCACGTCCCGCCTTCGTCGAAGCTCACCTCCGCGCGCTCGATGCGGCCCCTGCCGCTCCAGGCGATCCCCTGGATCTCGAGCCAGCCGGGCCGCACCGTGTCGGGATAGGCCGGTGACGTGATGAGGGAGCGGGCGTCGAGGGCGAACATGAACTGGCGGGCTCGGCGATCGTCGAAGACCACCGTGTAGCGGGCCGTCTCCCAGCGGGTCATGAACGGCTCGTCGCTGAACTTGAGCCGGCGAAGCCACTTGACGTTGGTATTCCCGTCCCATCCGGGCAGGAGAAGGCGTACCGGGTAGCCGTTCTCGGGCCGGATGGCCTCGCCGTTCTGGGCGTAGGCCACGATGGCGTCGTCCCATGCCTTCTCGACGGGAATGCTGCGGGCCATCTTGGCCGCATCTCCGCCCTCGGCCAGGAACCAGGTGGCGTCGGGTCGCACACCCACCTCCCTCAGGAGCACCGAAAGGGGGACACCGGTCCACTCGCTCTGACTCGTGAGGCCGCAGATTCTGTGGGGAGGTGTCTCCTCCGGCATGTTCCGCTGGAAGTTCCCTGAGCACTCCACGAAGCAGAGGCGGGTGACCGACGGAAAGCGCTTCAGGTCGTCCAGGGAGAACGACCGGGGCCGCTCCACCATCCCGTGGATGAGGAGGGTGTAGGCAGCGGGGTCGATCATGGCGACCCCGCTATGGTGACGTTCAAAGTGGAGGTCGGCGGGTGTGACGGTCCCCTTCAGCTCGCCCAGCGGGGTGCCGGATGAGATATCCCACGTCTCGCGGCGCGGCGCCTCGAAGGGGGAGCGCTGCCCGAGTTCGCTGGCCGGTGGGCCCGGGACGGTGGTGGGATCGGGGGGGACGGTACGCTGTTCCGTGGCCGGCAGCTGCACAGACGGCTCGGGGTCGTCGCTGGACCAGGGAAGGGGGAAGGAAAGACGGCTCCACGTCCAGGCCAGGAGGGCGACGAATCCCGCCGCCAGCCCGCCCAGCAGCCCTCGGCGGGAGATCTTCGATCCACCCCGGTCCCCGGAGCCTTGGTCGTCGGGGCGGCTCGTCCCGGGGGCCTCCTCGGCGGACGTCACGGCCGTACGGGGTCCCGACGTGACGATCTTCGTGAAGGCATCGGGCTGAAAACGCTCCTCATGACCTCGTCCATCCGACGTTTCCTGTGCCGGGTTCGCCTGGACTCCCGGCCGAAATCTCCGGAAATATCACCGGGATCCGGGAGGCCGGTCAAGGTGGACGGGAAGGCGCTTCCCGGCTCCGGTGGAGGTTCCGGAGGGGGCGAGGAAGCGCCCCCGGGACCCCAGCTCGACAAGGACCTCATCGGCGCTGCACGTAGGGGCGGCTGTCCGAATAGAGAGCCCTGCGATGCTCCATCTCCGGGATCCGATTGTCCTCTCCCCGGTCCCGTGCTACTTCGATTCCCCGGGTCACCAGGGCCACGGCCTCCTGGAACTCGCCCGCTGCAGCGTGAGCGGCGGCGAGGGCGTCGAGGATCGCCGGATGCGGCCCGGCGGCATCTCGGATCTGCGCCGCCAGCTCCACCGCCAGCGCCGGTCGTCGGACCTCGGGGGCGGGATCGGTGGCGAGGAGCCATGCCACGGAAAGGGCGGCCTGCAGGTCGCCTCCGGACCGGGACAGGCCGTCGTTCAATGCCTGGATGCCCTCCTCCGCCCGGCCCATGGACACGAGGGTGAGAGCCAGGTTGAAGTGGGGTACCGCCTCAGCGGAATCGAGTCGGATCGCCTGCCGCAGTCGGGCTTCGGCGACCTCCAGTCGATCGGCCTCCCGGAAGATGACCCCCAGTCTGTTCAGGGTCTCCACGTGAGTGGAGTCGAGTTCGACGGCTCGCTCGAGGGCGGCTGCGGCGCCTTCCGTGTCGCCCAGCTCGGCCCGGAGCCTCCCCACATCCCGGAGGGCCGCCACGTTCCGCGAAAGGGCTTCGACGGCAGCCTCGTACTCCCCGAGGGCCGCGGCCCGATCGCCGCGTTCCTCCAGGACCTGCCCGAGCCGCCGGTATGCCACGGAGAGCCCGGGCCGGTGCTCGGTGGCGAGCCGATAGTGCCGTTCGGCCACTTCGAGGTCGCCAGCCTGTTGGGCGACGAAGCCCAGGCCGTGATGGGCCTCGGCGTCGGTGGAGTCGATGGACAGAAGGAACTCCCATCCCTCGATCCGGTCCGCCAGCCCCTTGCGGGCCACGGCACCGGCGAGCCGGTCGAAATCGCCTTCGTCCCGGGTGATGACCTGGAGCCAGAGCTCCGCCATCTCCTCCGCGGAGGAAGGGCCGTAGAAGACCCGCTCCGGCGGGTCGTGGGGGTTGCGTGGATTGTTCGCCGTGTTGTCGTAGGTGTAGCGGATGCGCAGGACCGTTCCGGCGGGCAGCGGCACGGGGTCGGCGAACCGGTAGGCGTCCTGCCAGTCGAAATCCCAGCGGGGGATCTCCAGGAGGAGGATGTCGTCGTCCCGGGGAGGCTCGGCCCAGATCCTCATCTCCCGGGCCAGGAAATGCGCGTGCGGGTAGGCGCCCACGGCGTCCACGCCCACCGGGAGCTCGAAGGTGTCTTCGATTACGTACTCGGGCTCGCCGGGGGGAATGTCGAGGGTCTGACTCCCGAGGCGGATCATCATGGGCTGCAGCGTCGGCTCCCGGTCGGTAAAGTAGAGGCCCACCCGGGCCGTCACCTCCTCCTGGCGTCCCATGGGCATGAGGTGGAGCTGGAGAACGAAGTCGGTGCCCGGCTCCACCCGCCAGGCGGTCCCCCGGGGAAAGGGAGCAGGGCTCCGCCCCGGCGTCCACCCCATGAAGAGGTCGCCCGGCGGATGGGCTTCAGAGATGGAGAACATCTCGTCGAAGCCTGGCGCCGTATCAGCCTCGGCGGCGAGCCGGGATGCGGCGGTCTGGTCGACCCGCATCGTGGCGTGGTGGGTCACGTGGGGTGCGCTGGGACGAAGCTCCACCGCCCGGGCCCATCGGGGTCGATCCACGGGAATCGGCATGACGAAATTCCGGTAGAGATCCGGGCCCTCGGCGGGGACGGTGAAGGGATCCTCCACCTGGAGGACCAGGTCGGGCTCTCCCAGAATCCAGCCGGCAGGCCACTCCGGTGGGGACGGCTCGTGGTCCGGATCGCCCCGGGGCGCTCCCGCCTCCGCCCAGCGGACGAGGATCCGTTTCTCGGCCTCGCTGAGCTCTCGGGCCCCCTCGAGGGAGACGCCCGATGAAGAGGGGAGCCACGGTGGCATGCGTCCATTCGCAACCATCTCGGCCAGGAGAGAGGCCCGGGGGGCCGCATCGTCGTACGTGAGAAGGGGAACGGGCCCGGGTCCCTCCGGCCGATGACACGAGGCGCAGTTCTGATGGAGGATCTCCGCGACCTCCCCGCTGTACGTGGGGCGATCGGGGACATCGGAGCCGCAACCGACGAGCCCGACCGTGACTGCCAGCGTCGCCGAGAGGCGGCCAGGGGTCACGGCGGCCCGTCCCGGAAGTGCGGATCCACTCGGCGGAGGGGCACGTCCGGGATCTCCCGGACCCGGTGCACCTCCAGGTATCGATCCGGCCTGGCCTGGCTCAGGAACTGGCCGGTGATGGCGAAGGAGTTCTCGTCCTCGGGCTCCATCAAGTGGAAGACGAGGCCCGCCGCAGGCTGGCTCGCACGGACGAAGTAGGCCCCGGCCGGGATCTCCACGGACCGTGACTCCAGCGTGGTCTCGAACGTCTGGGGGACGTACCCCTCGTAGACGGAAGACGAAAGGGCCAGAGAGCCCACCTGGAAGCTCTCCACCGGCCACGAGGCGTCCCGAAGCACCTCCTCCACCTGCAAGCCGTGGGTCAGGAGGTGGCGGACCAGGTCCCCCCGGTGGCGCTCGATGAGGTATCCCACGGGCCGGGTGCGACCGAGGGTGACTCGGGAGCTGTCGTAGACGGGCACCTCCACCGTCACGGTCTCACCGGTGAACTCGGTGCCCGTGTCCGTCTCGCGGACTTCGGCGACCCGGTACTCCACGGTGCGGCTCGGCACCGGCTCGCGGCGAATGGCAATGGAGTCGGCGGGGTCCCAGCGGAGGCCACGCTCGGCCATTTCCCCGCGTCCGTCGCGGAAGGCGGTCGTGACCCGCTCCGCCTCCTCCGCCATGCGTTCGGCCAGGGCCCTCATGGCCACGTGCTGGCGGTTGGCCCGGTCCTGGATGTTCACCCGGGCATCCCGCTCCCTGAGGCTCTCGAAGAGGATCGTCGCCATTCCCAGCCCTCCGGCGTAGTCGTTCATCGTCCGGCCGTACACGGGCACGTGGATGCCGGTCTCCGGCTCCTGGACGATCCGGTTCAGTCCGCCTGGAGTGTGATAGATGATGTGGCTGTATCCGGCGTCTTCCAGGGCCTCCACGATTCCCGGGACGAGGCTCTCGGCGGCCAGGTCCACCGGCGCCCTGGGGCCGTGGGGATTCGTGGGATGCCAGGTGTAGAAATCATACACGCGGGGCGGGCCGCCCAGCTCATGGGCATCCACGGCCACGTGAGGACGCCAGGGAGCGAAGACCTCCTCCACTACCACCCGGGTCTCGGGGTTGTCCAGGCGGAGCCAGTCGCGGTTGAGATTGTATCCGGCCACGTTGGACCGAATCCCCCAGGTCCCCGCTTCGCCCCCGTCGGGGTTGAGCTGGGGAACGAAGAGAAAGACGACCTCGTCCAGGAGGTAGTCCAGGGGGCCCTCCACCAGGTCCCGGACGAAGAGCTGAACCGCTTCCTTGCCGGCGGGCTCGTCTCCGTGAACGGAGGCACCGATGAAGAGGATGGGCTTGCCCGAGGCATGGGCCTCCCACGGCGTTCGGACTGCGGGCCGGGAGAAGGTGGCCAGGTGCATGGGGCGGCCCTCCCGGGTGCGGCCGATCTCCGTCATCCAGCCGTAGGGCGTGCGGGCCGTCATGTGCCGCATGAACCCCACGACCTCTTCGGCGGGAGTCAGCGCACGCCAGCCGAGCCGCTCTGCGTACGTTCGCAGGGAGGCGTCGAGAGCCGGCACGACCTCGGGCGTGGGCGTGGCCATCTTCCAGACCGGGGCATTGTGTCGATCCGTTCGGGTGACCACCTCTGTAGGCACGGACGGCAGCTCCCGGAGTCGGTGGATGGAGAGGACGGTGCCGTCGCGTTCCTCGGTGGCGAGCCAGCCCATGGAGACCAGGGAATTCACGTCCTCGGGCTCCATGAGATGGAAGAGGATCCTTGCGTTGGGCTGGTCGGCCCGGACCACGAAGGACCCTGCCCGGGCGTCCAGCTCGGTTTCCCTGGTCGTGGTCCAGAGCTCTCGCTCCACGTATCCCTCGTAGGGCTGGCTTCCCCGGGAGAGGGAATCCACCTCGAAGCTCTCCGCGGCGAGACGAGTGTCCTCCTCCAGGCGATGCACCTGAAGTCCGTGTCGCGCCAGGTGGCGAGCCAGCTCCACTCGGTGGGGCTCGATGAGGTACCCCACCGGCCGGACCCGGCCCAGCTCCACCACCGCGCTGTCCAGGATGGGAACCCTGAGCTCGACGACCTCGTCCTCCCACTGCATCCGGTAGTCCTCTTCGCGGCTGGGGACTTCCTGAAGACGCACGGCGATGGAGTCCGCGGGATCCCATCGGGCCCCCCGCTCCACCAGCTCCTGGCGCTCCGCTTCCACGGTGTCGAGCACCTTCTGCCGGTTCTCCGCCACGTACTCCGCCAGGGCGGTCATGGCCACGTGATGTCGGCGGGTACGGTCCTCGAGCCCCACACGGGCGTCCCGGGGACGAACGCTCTCATAGAGGAGCGTGACGGCGGCGTGGGCACCGCCGTATGAGGAAAGGGCCCGGGCGCCGTACGTACCGGCGGAGACGCCGATGGAGGGGTCGTCCACGAGTCCCGAGGGCACCCGGTGGTAGGGGAAGTGGTCGAAGCCGGCTTCCTCCAGCGCGTCCACGATGGCCGGCACCACTTCGGTTCGGGTGAGCTGGAAGTTGTGATCCGCTCCGGTGAAGTCCCGGGGGAAACTGGTGTAGAAATCGTAGATGCGCGGGGGGCCGACGAGCTCGTGCGCATCCACGACGACGTGCGGACTCCATGCCGCCACGATCCGCTCCACGAAGGCGCGGGTCTCGGGATTCTCCAGACGGAGGTAGTCCCGGTTCACGTTCATGCCGCGTTGGTTCGAACGGCTTCCCCAGTCTCCCGATTCGGCGCCGTCCGGGTTGAGCTGCGGCGAGAAGACGAAGATCACATTGTCGAGGAGGGGTGCCAGGGGCCCCACGGCCAGGTCCCGAGCAAAGAGCATCAACGCTTCCTTTCCGGCCGGCTCGTCCCCGTGCACCTGGGCGTTGATGAGGACCACGGCCTTCCCCGACCCGTGGGCCTCCCATGGATCCGCCACCGCCGGGCGGGCGATGGTGACGCCAAGGAGGGACCGTCCCTCGGCACTCTCACCGAACCGGTGGAGTCGGACGTGGGAAGAGAGTGCGGAAAGCTCCTCGTAGAAGGCTACCACCTCGGTATGGGGCGTGAGCTCTTCCCAGTCGGTGGTCTCAGCATGGGTCGCTGGCGGAGGGCTCTCCTGGGCCGCGAGCGACGCCCCCGATCCGGGCAGGCCCGGAAAGACCACCAGAATCGCTGCAAGGAGGAGGGCCCCCGGCAGGGGAAGGGGACGGGCGAAGCGCTCGGTCATGACCTGAAACTCCCGGATCGGATGGATGCACTCGGCACACGGCCCCAGGCGTCGAGGCGAAGCCCGAAGCGGAACCGGGGAGTCCGGTGGAGGGGCGAGTATGCCCTATGTGCAGGTTCGTAGGAGGCGACCGTAAGCTCCGGTGCCGGCGATTGTCAAGTCGGAGTCCGCTGAGAAGGTGGCTATACCTTCCAGCTCACGGAATCGAGATGAGGCTCCGTTGCCCGTCGATCTCGAGTTCCGTCTGCTCCATGTCGGCACAGGCAATCCGTTCGTCGTCGACGGAGAGTCCGGCGAAGATCTCTACGGCGTAATGGGTGTCTTCTTCGAGGCGGAAGGCAAACTGAGGGGCCTCGATGGGCTCCGATGCCCCCGGATCGTCCGGAGCCCCGGGATCGTCGGCTTCGGACTCCTGTCCGGTCACGATCTGTCCCTCGGCGTCGGCCTGGAGGGGAGGGAAGAGATCGGGGTCCACCACGGGCTCCCCGGCGTCCCCGCAGAGGCCCAGTCGCATAGACCAGGTGACGGTCATCTCGGCTTCCAGTCCACTCAGGTTCATGCCGAGGACGGTGATGGTGCCCTGGCCCAGGGCCACGGCGGTCCCGGATACCGGGTAGTCCGGCGTAGTGGGGAGGAACTCTCCTTCGTAGGCGACCTGCCGTGGGCCCGCGACCTGATCGGCAAAGCCGCAGGCCGCCGTCGAAAAGGCCAACACGAGGACCGTTGTCGTCTTCCACATGATGGAAACTCCCTCGACCTCTACGAGGCCATCTTCTCCAGAAGCTTGTGGATCTTCTTGAGGACCTTGTTCTGGGCGTCGACGGCCTCCGCCATCGTGGTCAGCCCGACTGCAGGACCGTTGGGAGGCACCGGGATGCCGGCCTGGCTGCGGGCGCTGGCCGTCAGCGCTTCGGCCTGCGCGATGTGTGCCTGCAGGCTGATCAGCTCACCTTGAAGCTCCATGTTCGGCATGGGATTCCTCTCTATCAGGGGGGGACGGTGGAACGTACGTGGCGGCATCGTGCTTGGCGGCGGCCGCCGTGTCAAGGTGAGGAGGAAGGTCGGGTGGGAAGACGACCGTCCGGGAGCTCGGACTTCGGTGTCCGGGATCGCTGTGTCCCGTGCGAGGTACCCCTTGCGGAAGGGAACCCGAAACCAACTACTTCCCGTACCCAACGAGGACCCTACCATGATCCAGATCGATGGCCGCTCCCTGACCCTGGAGGACCTGGAAGCCGTGGCGGACGGCGTTGGGGGACCGGTGACCCTCACCGATGCTGCCCGGGAGGAGATTCAACGCTCACGGGCCACGGTGGAGGAGCTGGTGGAGGCGGGAGAGGTCGTCTACGGGGTGACCACCGGGTTCGGCCGGTTGGCTGAGGTCTCCGTGTCGGAAGGTGACCGAAAGACCCTTCAAGTCAACCTGCTCCGAAGTCATGCCGCCGGAACGGGGCCCGTCCTCTCGGTCCCTGAGGTGCGAAGCCTGCTTCTCCTTCGGGCCAACGCCCTGGCCCTGGGCCACTCCGGATGCAGGCTGGACGTGGTGGAGCGCCTGCTCGCCTTCCTGGAGAAGGGGCTCCATCCGGCCGTTCCCGAGGTCGGATCGGTAGGTGCATCGGGGGACCTGGCCCCGCTGGCGCACCTGGCCCTTCCGCTCATCGGCGAGGGCGAGGTATTGGATGAGGAAGGCAATGGTGTGCGGCCGGCGAGGAAAGCCCTCGACGATGCGGGATTGGAACCGCTGTCCCTGGTGGCGAAGGAGGGCCTGGCCCTCATCAACGGAACCCAGGCCACCACCGGTCTGGGGGCGCTGGCCCTGCTCCGGGCCGAACGAGCACTGGAGCAGCTCGAGGTTGCGGGCGCCATGTCGCTGGAGGCGCTGAAGGGTACTCCAGAGGCGTTCCGGCCCGAGGTGCACGAGGCACGCCCACACCCTGGACAGGTGAAATCCGCGGAGGTGCTCCGGGGGCTCCTGGCCGGCTCGGAGATTCGCGAGTCGCATCGGCATGGAGATCCTCGGGTCCAGGACGCCTATTCCCTCAGGTGCATGCCACAGATCCACGGTGCGGCCCGGTCGGGACTGGGCTATGTCCGGGAGATTCTGGGTCGGGAGGTGAATTCAGCCACCGACAACCCCCTGGTCTTTCCCGAGACCCGCTCGGTGGTGAGTGCCGGAAACTTCCATGCCCAGGTGGTGGCCCAGGCCCTGGACCTGCTCTGCATGGTGGTGGCCGATCTGGCGTCGGTGAGCGAGCGTAGGCTGGAGCGGCTCCTGAACCCGGACCTCTCGGGCCTGCCGGCATTCCTCTCACCCGAGCCGGGGATCCACTCCGGCTACATGATCCTCCAGGTGACGGTGGTGGATCTGCTGTCGGAGCTGCGGGTCCTCGCGAGCCCAGCGTCGGTGGACTCGGTGCCCACCAGCGCCGGACAGGAAGACCACGTGTCCATGGGGATGGCCGCGGCTCGCAAGGCCCGGCGAGCAGTGACGCTGCTGGAGACCGTGGTGGCTGCCGAGCTGCTGGCCGCCGCTCAGGGCCTGGAGTATCGGCTACCCCTTCGGGGCGGCGTCGGCGTGGATGCGGCCTATCGGAAGATCCGGGAGGATGTCCCCCCGTTGGCGGAGGACCGCCCGCCCGCTCCGGAACTGCGCCGGATCGCGGAGGGGGTGAGGGAGAGAGCCTTCATCTGGACCGCTTGAGCGCAGGGACGGTGCATCACCGGCGCTGCTGGTCTGACCAACGGTCCGGCCGGTCTGTCAGCCTCCGCCCCGATTCCCCCGGCTGTTGGCCGGCGGAGAGCTCCTGGACGAGCGGCTCGGCGGACTGCTCCGGGAACTGGCCGGCGGCGATGACCGGGTAGACGGCGGTGAGGAGCGGGTGCTTGA
>SKVI01000367.1 GCA_007129525.1 Gemmatimonadota bacterium
CGTCGCCTCGCACCCGGAAGACATCGATGAACACCCGGGTGTCGTCGTCCTCCTCCAGCTCAACGCTGACGCTCAGCCGCTGCCCCCGCTCCATGCGGACGCGGTACCCCAGCGCCGTGGGGGATTCGGCCGGAAGCCACCCGGATTCCGACATGGGCGGATCGGCAGCTACCGGCGAGGCGAGGGCCTCCCTGGCGGCCTGGAGCCAGTCGCGGGCCAGCGCCGTCTCGTCAAAACCCGAGCGCTCCAGGCGCTCGACGTAGCGTTCATGGGGAGTCTCGCCGCGGAACGGCTCCATGAGGATCTCCTGCACACCGCACCCGGACGTCAGGACCAGGGCCCCGAGAGCGCACACCACGAGGGGGCTGGGGCATCGCCGGCGTCGACGGGGCTGGGTTGCGTGCATGAATCATCGGGTCTGGAGGAAGGGAGGACGGCTCAATTCATACCCGGCCGGCGGCCGAAAAGTACAATCGCGGCGGAGCACCCCGGGTGGGCCCCGCCCCGTCCCGCACGCCTCCGCACCGCCTTGACCCCCGTCCGGCGAATCGGATACCTTCCGCACGGAACGGGGAGAGTCGGTCTGGCCGCCAGGTCGGCCGCTTTCCCGGGAGAGCCTGACGCATGAACCCGCAGGTCTCCGGGGTGTACATGAGAACCTGGCGACCGGCCCTTTGGGCCGCCGCCTGAATACGGGGGGCAGTTCCTCCGCTTCGAACACCAGGCAGGCAGCGCCCGGTCATCCGGGAACGAGAGCAGATGAGAGCAGATATGAATATCCACCTATCCGATACCGCAGCCAGCAAGGTCCGCGGCTTCATGGAAGAGCACGGCGCCGACGACAACGCCGGGCTCCGCGTGGCCGTCCTTCCGGGCGGGTGTTCGGGCTTCCAGTACGGCCTGAACATCGAAGACACCCCGGAGGAGGACGACGAGGTCTTCTCTCCCAGGGACGGGATCCGGGTCTTCGTGGACCCGTTCAGCGCCCAGTACCTGGAAGGGGTGCAGATCGACTACGTCACCACCATGATGGGCTCAGGGTTCACCTTCAACAATCCCGTGGCCAGCGGCGGCTGCGGCTGCGGAAGCTCGTTCACCATCTGAGCATTCCCGGCAGATGAGGGCGGGAGCCCGTCTGAGGCCCCGCCTGTTCTCCCACCCATGCATCCCATGACCGTAACGACCCGGGAGATTCTCCCGACCCCCCTGGACTACGCCGGCCTGGACCGCACGGAGCTCACGGAGCGGATCCTGGCGCGGAAGGCGGAACGCAACGCCGTCATCTTGGGCCACAACTACCAGCGTGTCGAGATCCTGGAGGTGAGCGACTTCCTGGGCGACTCGCTGGCCCTGTCCCAGGAGGCCGCCGACACCGACGCCGACACCATCGTCTTCTGCGGCGTGCACTTCATGGCCGAGACGGCCAAGGTGCTCTCGCCCGAGAAGACGGTGCTCATGCCCGACCCACGGGCGGGCTGTCCCATGGCCGACTTCGTCACGGGTGAGGCACTCAGGAACCTGCAGGCCAAGCACCCGGACGCCGTGACGGTGGCCTACGTCAACTCGTCGGCCGAGGTGAAGGCCCACTCGGACATCTGCTGCACCTCGTCCAACGCGGTGGAGGTGGTGGAGACGATCCCCGAGGACCGCACCATCATCTTCGTGCCGGACCGGAACCTGGCGGCCTACATCCAGGAGAAGACGGGTCGGGACAACATCGTGGCATGGGACGGCTACTGCTACGTGCACGACGATCTGGTCCTGGAGGAGCTGGACCGGGCGCGCAAGAAACACCCCGAGGCACTGGTGGTCATCCACCCCGAGGCCCGCGACGACCTGCTGGCCGAGGCCGACGAGATCACCTCCACCGGAGGCATGGTCCGGATGGCCGCCGACCACGACGCCCTCATCCTGGGAACCGAGCGGGGGTTGGTGGATCAGCTCCGCGAGCGGTACCCCGAGAAGACCCTCGTTCCCCTCTCCGGCGCCGCCGTCTGCGGCAACATGAAGCTGAACACCCTGTCCAAGCTGGCCTGGTGCCTGGACCACGGCCGCCACGAGGTGACGCTGGACGAGGATGTCCGCGTCCGGGCCGAGCGGGCGCTCCGGCGCATGCTGGAGGTGTCCGGGGGCTGGACGGCTCCCTCCGCAGAGCAGGAGGAGCTGGAGCTGGCCGGGGTGCGCCCCAAGGGCTGCGGCTGCGCATGAACGCGCCGACGGGCCTGGACGTCCAGAGCTTCACCGGCGGGGCCTTCGGCGAGAACACCTACCTGGTCCGCTGCCGGGCCACGGGAAAGGCCGTCATCGTAGACCCCGGCGCCGTCACCCCCTCGGTGCTGGAGACGGTCCGGGCCGAGGACATCGACGTCGAGGCCGTCTACCTCACCCACGCCCATCTGGATCACGTCGAAGGGTTGCCGGGGCTGAAGGAGACACTGGACGTCCCTGTCTGGCTCCACCCCACGGACCTTCCCCTGTACCAGCGGGCCGCCGACCAGGCCCAGGCCTTCGGTATGCAGCTCTCGGGCCCCCTGCCGGAGATCGACCACGAGCTGGTTCCCGGCACCACGGTGCCCGTTGGCGATCAGGAACTGGAGGTCCGCTTCGTTCCGGGCCACAGCCCCGGGCACGTGCTCTTCTACAGCGAGGGCGACGGGCTGGCGCTGGCCGGCGACGTGGTCTTTGCCGGCTCCATCGGCCGCACCGACCTCCCGGGCGGCGACATGCAGCAGCTCCTGGCCTCCATCCGCAACGAGGTCCTGACGCTCCCCGACG
>SKVI01000361.1 GCA_007129525.1 Gemmatimonadota bacterium
GCGGCGTAGGACTTCTCCCGGTACTCGACGGTCAGGGGAAAGAAGGGGAGGTGGGTGGGTCGGTCCCGCGCCGTAGCGGTGCAGAGGACCACGGTCTCGCCGAACTGCACGAGACAGGAGCCGTGGGCCAGCTTGGCCATGCGTCCCGTCTCCAGAGTCAGCGTCCGTCCCGCGAACTGTCGTTCCACTCGATGAATCATTCTGGTCTTTTCCATTTCACTGCAGAGGTTCGTATGGGCAGTGCGCCGGGAGCGTCCCGGCACATTACCCGCTTCGATTTGTGCCATGCTCTGCAGATCCGGGCCGGTGCGACCGCCGCGCCGCCGCGGGCGCCCACCGCTTCGGGGGCCAGGGGCGGAGCAGCAAGAAGGTCAGGCCGACCGTCGCCGGTCTTCGAGCATGAAAGCACGACACGGCGGCCGGGATCTCCGGTCCGCCGTGTCGTGGGTCCTACTTCCGGAGCCCCAGGTCCTTGATGAGTTCCCGGTACCGCTCCAGGTCTGTTCGCTTGAGATACTCCAGGAGGCGCCGCCGGCGCCCCACCATCCTCAGAAGTCCGCGGCGACTGTGGTGGTCACCCTTGTGGTCTTCAAAATGAGCGCGGAGCTCGTTGATCCGCTGCGTGAGGAGGGCCACCTGAACCGGGGCGCTTCCCCGGTCGTTTTCGTGTAGCTGATACTTCTGGATGATGTCCTGCTTCGTTTCGGGCATGTAGCTTCGTAGCCTCCGCAAGAGTCATACGCTGCAGGGGAAGCAGACTGAACGGTCGTTGTGCCGTGCCGTCGTGCGTTGGGTCCCACTACCAAGTGAGCCTTTTATACTATAACGGCATGCCGCCCTCAACAAGGGTCATCGCCGGACGTCGGCCGAGAGGACCGATCTGGAGCGGGCGACGTCGGCACGCATCTGCTCCACCAGGCCCTCCACCGAATCGAAGGGCTCCACCGGACGCAGGTACTCCACGAAGTCTACCCGGACCTCTTCGCCATAGATCTCGTCGTCGAAATCCATGAGATGCAGCTCCACACTGGGCTCGGAGCCCCGGAAGGTGGGTCTGGGCCCCAGGTGCAGGGCTCCGGCGAAGGTGCCCCGGCGCAGCACGCCCCACACGGCGTAGATGCCCGCTGGCGGCAGGAGTTTGTCCGAGCTGTCCACCTGGAGGTTCGCGGTGGGAAAGCCCAGCCCCCTTCCCCTGCCGTCGCCTCGCACCACTACGCCCCGGAGGGAGTAGAGGCGACCCAGGCCCCTGCGGGCTTCCCCCATGCGCCCTCCTGCGACCGCCTCGCGAATTCGCGTGCTGGAGACGGGACCGCCATCCAGCGGCACCGGGTCCACCACGTCGACGCCGAAGCCCAGCTCGGCCCCCAATCGCCGGAGGGTGCCGGCGTCGCCGGAGCGGTCCCGGCCAAACCCGTGGTCGTAGCCGATGACCAGCTCCTGGACCTCCATGCGCCCCACCAGGATCTCCCGCACGAAGCGCTCGGGGGAATATCGGGAGAGGGCGGGGGTGAATCGCAGGAACACCGCGTAGTCCAGCGCGCTCTCAGCGAGGATCTCCTTCTTCTCGTCGGGGGTGGTGAGGAGCGCAGGCGCGATTTCCGGCTTCACGATCCGAAGCGGGTGCGGGTGGAACGTCACCAGGACCGCTCGCCGGTCCGTCTGGGCGGCTCGGCGACCGATCTCCTGCAGAACCTCCCAGTGGCCCCGGTGCACGCCGTCGAAGGTCCCCACCGTGACCACGGTGCCCCGGCCGTCGCCGGGAATTCCCCGGGGGCCCAGCACGATGCCGTCATCCACGGGGAAAGACCTTTCGGGGCCGTAGCCGTGCCTCGTGCAGGTGGGCCACCGCCAGAAGCCGGTTCCGGTGGGAGACGGCCACGGGCTCACCCTGAACTCTCTCGCCTGGGAGATCGCCCGAAAGTGGCACGCTCTGGCCGGACTCGAGCCGGGCCGCCTCCTCCGGTCCCACCTCGACCCGGTGCAGATGTGCCAACGCCTCCAGGGGAGAGATCCAAGCCGACTCGACCACCGCTTCGTCCTCCAGTTGATCCGGCGAAGGAGCGCCGGCCACGAGGAACGGACCGATGGCCGTGCGGTGAAGATGCGTCAGGTGTGCGCCCACCCCGAGTGCCTCTCCCAGGTCCCGGGCCAGCGCCCGAATGTAGGTGCCGGTGGAGACCCGGGTGCGAAATCGCAGGTGGGGAAGGTCCAACTCCAGGAGTTCCAGCTCGTGGACCTCCACCGGCACCGCGGCCAGCTGCACGTCTTCACCGCGCCGGGCCTTCAGGTAGGCCGCTTCTCCGGCCACCTTCTTGGCCGAAAAAGCCGGCGGCCTCTGCTCACCTCTGCCGACGAAGGTGGCCAACACCTCCCGAACACGGGCCCCGTCCAGCGTGGCCCAGTCCTGGGTTTCACGTACGACCGGTCCCTCGGTATCCAGGGTGGCCGTGACCTGACCCAGTCGGGCCACGGCTTCGTATTCCTTGGAAAGACCGTGCAGATACTCCGCCAGGCGGGTGGCTCGGTTCACACACAGCAAAAGGAGACCCGAGGCAAAGGGGTCCAGGGTGCCCGTGTGCCCGATCCGTCTGGTTCCCAGGGCTCGTCGTGCGTCCGCCACCACGGCGTGGGAGGTGGGCCCCTCCGGCTTCGCTACCGGAAGAAACCCGTCACCGTCGCCGGGCAACGTCACTCCCCGGGATCTGGCGAAGTGTCGGACGTGCCGGGCTCAGCCGAGCCCTTATCGCGACGGTTCCCTGCCTCCGACGGCTCGGAGACGCCGGCCTCCGGGGGTTCACCCGCAGGAAGGACTTCCCGCAGCAAGGCCTCGATCCGCATGGCCTTCTCCAACGTCTTGTCCAGCTCGAACCTCAGCTCCGGAACCCGACGCAGCGTTAGCCTCTCGCCCAGCTCTCTCCGAATGAAGGGCGTGGCCGCCTCAAGACCTGCGAGCAGCTCCCCACCGGCTTCCTCGTCCTCCCGCTCCGGACCCGGGCGAACGTATACTCGAGCCGACCAGAGGTCCGGGGTCGCATCGACACCGGTGACCGTGGGCATCCCGATCCGGGGGTCACGGGTCTCTCGTCTGAGAATGTCGGAGATCTCCCGCTTGAACTGTTCGTTGAGGCGGGCTGCTCTTCTGTCGCTCATGGATCCTCCCTGATATGAGATGGGACGGGTCCGTGAATAGGGTCCGGTCCCATCAGATCTGCTCGCGACGAAATGAGAGGATCACCATGCGGCCATCGTCGGCCACGAAGTCATCCACTCGATCGGTGAGCGATTCGGCCAGCCGGCCGTCGGAGGTCACCACCGCCGCAGTGAGCTGGGCCCGGTCGTGCACGTCCTGGTGGTCGGTCTCGGCCACCGAGAGGTTGAACCGATGTCGCATGCGGTCCCGCAGCGAACGGACCGTCATGCGCTTCTCCTTCAGCGACCGACACCCGGGCAGCGAAAACTCCCACGTGAGGACTACGATGGTGCTGGGCATGGGTCATCCCGCCCGGCCGGGCCGCGACGTCAGTCCTGGGTGGCGCTGCTGGATCCGGCCAGAGTTCGGGCGAACTCCTCCACCTGGAAGCACTCGATGAGGTCGCCCACCTTGATGTCGTTGAAGTTGGCGATGCCGATTCCGCATTCGAACCCCTCCCGAACCTCCTTGACGTCGTCCTTGAACCGCTTCAGGGACTCGATCTCGCCGGTGTAGACCACTGAACCGTCGCGGATCAGGCGGACCTCTCCCTTTCGGTCGATGATCCCGTCCGTCACGTAGCACCCAGCGATCGTGCCCACCCGGGAGATCTTGAAGATCTCTCGAACCTCGGCCGTACCCAGCACCGTCTCCCGCTCCTCAGGCGCCAGCATGCCCTCCATGGCCTGACGGATCTCGTCCACCGCCTCGTAGATCACGTCGTAGCTCCGGATGTCCACCCCGCTGGACTCGGCCAGTTGACGAGCGTTGGTGTCGGGTCGAATCCGGAAGCCGATGATGACGGCCCCCGCCGTCTCGGCCAGCAGCACGTCAGACTCGTTGATGCTCCCCACGCCCCGGTGGACGATCTCCACGCGAACCTCGTCGGTGGACAACTGCTCCAGCGAGTCTGCCACCGCCTGCACCGAGCCGTCCACGTCGGCCTTCACGATGATGGGCAGCGAACTCACCTCGCCCTCGGCCAGGAAGTGAGCGAAGTCACCCAGCTTCAGGCCGCGGTCCTTGATCCGGAGCTGCTTCTCACGCTCCAGCCGCTGGCGGGTCCGAGCGATCTCCGCCGCCCGGTCCGCATCCATCACCTGCAGGGTATCTCCTGCCTGGGGCACGCCGCCTGCTCCCAGAATCTGTACGGGCCGCCCGGGAGGCGCCTCCTCCACCGGCTTGCCTCGTTCGTCCAGCATGGCCCGGACCTTTCCGTCGAACTTTCCACAGATGAAGGGATCGCCGACGCGGAGCGTCCCCTTCTGCACCAGGACGGTGACCACTGCCCCCTTCCCCACGTCCAGCTTGGATTCGATGACCGCGCCCTGGGCCTCCCGGTCCGGATTCGCCTTCAGCTCCAGGATCTCGGCCTGCAGGAGGATCTTCTCAAGAAGATCGTCGATGCCCTGACCGGTCTTTGCCGAGATCTCGGCCACCAGCACCTCACCGCCGAACTCCTCCACAGTGACTTCGTGCTGGAGCAGCTCCTGTTTGACCTTCATGGGATCTGCGGCGGGAAGGTCCATCTTGTTGACGGCCACCACGATGGGCACCCCCGCGTTCTTGGCGTGGGAGATGGCCTCGATGGTCTGGGGCATGATGGAGTCATCGGCGGCCACCACCAGAATCACGATGTCGGTGACGTCGGCCCCCCTGGCACGCATGGCGGTGAAGGCCGCGTGTCCGGGGGTGTCCAGAAACGCGATGGAGCGGCCGTCGTCCAGCTCCACGTGGTAGGCGCCGATGTGCTGCGTGATTCCGCCGGACTCGCCGGCCACCACGTTTGTCTTCCGGATGGAGTCCAGGAGAAGCGTCTTGCCGTGGTCGACGTGTCCCATGATGGTGACCACCGGAGGCCGTGCCTCCAGAAGCTCCGGATCCTCGACCTCCTCTTCCTCCTCCTCCTCGTCCGTGCCCGTGTACTCTTCCTCACGCACGGCGTTGAAGTTGAACTCCTCCAGGAGCAGCTCGATCTGGTCGAAGTCCAGGCGCTGGTTGATGGTGACCATCAGCCCCAGGTTCTTGAAGGCGGCGCTTACCAGCTCCGTCGAAGGCACGTCGATGAGCTCGGAGAGCTCGGCCACCGTCAAGAACTCGTTGACCCGGACGGTCTTGGCCTCCTGCTCCTCCTGCTGCCGCTCTTCTTCCTCCTGGGCCGCCTGTTCCTCCTTGCTGGGCCGGGATGAACTCTTGCGGCGGCGCTTCTTGCCCCCCCCCTTCAACTCGGCCATGACCCGCTGGATGTTGTCCTGGACAGCGTCCTGATCGACCCGCTTGCGGCGCTTCCCCTTCTTCTTGCCCTTCCGGCGCCCGTCCGGGGTGTAGCCGTCGGCCTGGATGCGCACCTGACCACCCGGACCGGCGCTGGCGGCAGGCACGGGCTTGGCCGCTTCCGGAGCATCTTTCTTCTTTCCGGTCCGGGCCTTGGCGGGCTTCCGGCGGGGCGTCGGTTGATCCCTGCCGGCCATGTCCGACGGAAGCTTCAGTCTCCGACGAGGACGATCGTCCGTGTCCTCGGCGTCTTCGTCATCCTCGCCGGCATCGGCGTCGTCAGGCTCATCGCCGGTCTCCGCCTGGGCCGAAGCCTCCTCCTCTTCCTCCTTCGCCTCGGCAGCCGGCGCCCTGGCAGCAGACTCCTCCGGCTCCTCGTCCGCCTCGGCCCGGGGGGCTTCGTCGGGCTCGTCGTCCGGGCTGACCTCGACCTCCGGGTCGTCCGTCTCGTCTGCCGCCGTCGTCTTGGCCAGGGGAGCCGACTCGGCCGCGTCGGTCTCGGCAACGGCCACCTCCACCCGGGGCTCCTCCTCCGCATCCGCGGGCTCGGGCTCCTCCTCCGCATCCGCGGACTTCTCCTCCGCGGTCACGTCTTCTGCCGCCTCGTCGTCCGCTTCCGCTTCGTCCGCTGTGGTGTCTGGCTCGGGAGCACGACGACGGCGACGGCGACGGCGACGGCTGGACCGGGACTCTTCGATGGCGGCTTCCACCGCCTCGGAGGCATCCTTCTTCCCGGCACGCCGCTCCCGTTCGACCCGGGCCAGAACCCGGGCGACGTCGGCATCCTTGACCTGAGCCTCCTCGTCGGCCACGGGGATCCCCATGACGCGGAGAAGGGAAAGCATGGCCTCCGTGGAGACCTTTAGGTCCTTGGCTAGTTCAGCGACCTGCATCAGTACTGGATTCCTCCTTGGGCCCCTGATCGCTGTCCGCCGGTTCCATTCCATCCGGAACCCGTGCCGACAGGCGACTCAGGAGCTGTTCTGCAAACGATTCACTTGTGATGGCCACGGCCGACAGCGCGTCCCGCCCTACAATCGAGCCCAACGCCTTTCGGCGGTCCATCCACCGCAGGGGCACGTCCCGGTGCTTCAGGAGCCCCATCACCTTCTGCAACTGGCCGGGTGCGGCGTCCCCGGCCAGGATCACGAGGCGAGCCTCGCCGTCTCGTACAGCCTCGCGAACCGCCTCGACTCCGGAGGTCAGGACGCCAGCCCGGTGGGCCAGCCCCAGGTATCCCCGGATCTGCTCATCAGGAACGGGACGACTCCTTCCCATCCTCGTCCTCGTCCTCTCCAGGCGACGATCCGGCGGCCACCGGCGTCGTGGCCTCGTCATCCTGTTCTTCGTCTGCCTCGGCGTCGGCTGCTTCTGCGTCGGCCTCCGCCGCTTCCGAAACCGTGTCGTCCTCTTCATCGCCGGCCGACGAGACATCGTCATCGGCTTCGGCCGGGGCCTCGTCGGCCGGCTGGGTCTCGTCAGCCGTCTCTGCATCGGCGCCGGCCGCGACCTCGGGCTCGTCCGGCTCCACCTCCACCGTGAGCTCGTCGATGATCCGAACGAGCTCCTCGACCGCTTCCTCGCTCAACCCCTCGACCTTTTCGAAATCGCTTCGCTCAAGGTCGATAATGTCCAGAAATGTACTATATCCAGCGTTCTTCAGCGCCGCCAGAGCGCCCAGGGACAGGTCCAGCTCCGAGAGGGGGAAGTTCGCCGTCTCCAGGCTCTCGTCCTCCGGCTCCCCGAAAAGTTCCGCGGAGGCCCCCTTCTCCAACCATTCCCTGGACCCGTAGAGGTCGATCTGCCAGCCGATGAGCTGGGACGCCAACCGTACGTTCTGTCCGTTCCGGCCAATGGCCAGGGACAGCTGGTCCTCGTCCACGATGGCGGTGATCACCTTCCGCTCCGGGTCCGACATCACCTTCGAAACCCGAGCCGGCGCCAGTGCACGGCGGGCAAAGATCTCAGGGTCGGGGTGCCACGGAACGATGTCGATCCGCTCACCGCCCAGCTCGGAGACAACGGCCTGGACTCTCGATCCCTTCAATCCCACGCAGGCCCCCACCGGATCGATGGATTCGTCCTTGGACGAAACGGCGATCTTGGTGCGGCCGCCCACCTCCCGCGCCCGCTCCCTGATCTCAACGATCCCCTGGTAGACCTCCGGCACCTCCAGCTTGAAGAGGGCCTCGACGAAGAGCGGGTCGGCCCGGGACAGGATGAGCCTGGGCCCCTTGGGCGTCTCGTCCACCTTCTTCAGAACCGCCCGAATGGGATCCCCCTGGCGAAAGCGTTCGCGAGGGTTCTGGTCCTTCCACGGGATGATGGCCTCGGCATCCTTCGCTCGATTCATCATGATCACGATCTTGCCGCGCTCCACCTGTTGGACCTCACCGGACAACAACTCCCCCACCCGGTGGGAAAACTCCTCGCGGATCTTGTCGCGCTCCCCTTCCCGAACTCGCTGCACGATTCGCTGCTTGGTGGCCATCACCGCGTTTCGGCCAAATTCGGAGAAGTCCACCGGGATCTCCATGACGTCGCCCACCTCGAAGGTAGGATCGTCCCAGCGGGCCTTCTCCAGCGAAATCTCGGAGGAGGAGTCCTCCACCTCCTCAACCACGCGCTTGAGAACGATGATCTCGATTTCGCCGCTGTCGTCAATGTGGATCTCGGCCCGGACATTGGGCCCGAAAATCCGAGCCAATCCGGCGGTGATCCCGTCACGGATCAGCTCGTTCATCTCCTCGTGGGAGAGGCTTTTCGTGGCCGCCATGTCTCGAATTGCGGCGACAATCTGTCCGGCGTTGGCCATGTTCACCTCGTTACAGGTCTCTAGCTCCGGCAGGGGCGTCCCCGACACCGGGGAACTCCAAAATGCCGGTGGGTCGCATCGACCCACTGGCACCTACCGGGAGTCGGGGCCGCCCTCGATGGTCGAGGTCCGACCCCACTCCGACTCTCTTACCCGTCCTTACGTCACTCTATACCCCGATCGATCCGAGATGAGCGGTTTCGTGACCCACCCGTCCGCCTCGGCGGCCCTTGATCCAGACGAGCCTCGGTACCGCTCCCGGGCATGCTGCCCGGTCACTCGTTCCACCGGAAGATGAGCTGCGCCCGCACGATTTCGGTCCGGGGAATGGAGACGACATCGCCTCCCTTCCTGCGCACCTTCACCGCGTATTCCTCCTCCTGCGAGCCATCCTCCACTCCGGCCAACTCGCCCTCCAGTCGGCTCGACTTTCCGCCGGCCAGCGGCGAGTGACCCTTGATGGCCACCTCCTCGCCGGCGAACCGCACGAAGTCCCGGCGTCGCACCAGCGGCCGCTCCACCCCCGGCGACGACACCTCAATGGTGTACTTCTCCGGGAGCAGCGGGTGTTCGTCCAGCCACGGCTCCAACTCCCTGCTCGCCCGGGCGCAGTCGTTCACCGTCACACCGGCTCCCGGCTCGGAGTCAGGAAAATCCACCCGAATCCGAAGGATGGGGCGGCGATCACTGCCGGCCCACTCCACCTCGACCAACTCCATTCCAAGCGCGTCGATCCGGGTCTCCAGCTCCCGGTCGATCTCGGGAATCGGTCTTGCCATCTGTGTACTGTCTCCCACCTGGTTCAGGCCCGCCCGGGCCCCATACTCCAGGTACCGGAGTAAAAAAAAGCGGGGGCAACCCGCTCCCCCACTCCAAAAAAAGCCGCCCTGCGGCAGCTTCGTCCGAACCATATGATAGAGGAATTCTACTCCCCATTCAACCCTTCGGGCCCACACCCGACCTTCGTCCGGAAGCTCGTGCGTCGTTGCGCTACATCTCGCTGTCGCCCTCCACCCGCTGGATTCTGGCACCCAGCGCCTGGAGCCGCTCATCGATGCGTTCATACCCCCGTTCGATCTGGCTGATGTTGTAGATCTTCGAGGTTCCCCGAGCGGCCAGCGCCGCCAGGAGGAGCGCCATGCCGGCCCGGATGTCCGGGCTCTCCAGAGAAGCCCCTCGGAGTTCCGACGGTCCCACCACCACAGCCCGATGCGGATCGCACAGAATGATCCGCCCTCCCATCCCCACCAGCTTGTCGGTGAAGAACATGCGCGACTCGAACATCTTTTCATGAATCAGGACGGTGCCGTGACAGCAGGTGGCCGTCACCAGCGCGATGGAGGTCAGGTCGGCGGGAAACGCCGGCCACGGGCCATCGTCGATCTTGGGGATGTGGCCGAAGGCGTCATGGCGCACGACCCGGTCCCGGTCCCCCAGGACGACGAGGGCGTCGCCCTCGATCTGGTATTGGACGCCCAGGCGCGCGAAGGCCAGGAGCGTGGAGTCCAGGTGCGCCAGAGGAGCCTCCCGAATTCGCAGCTCGCTCCCGGTGACGGCCGCCAATCCGATGAACGAACCCGTCTCTATGTGGTCGGCGCCGATGCGGAAGGTGGCACCTCCCAGCTCGTCCACCCCCTCGATCTCCAGCGTGTGCGTACCGATCCCCCGAATCCGGGCACCCATGGCCACCAGGAGATGACAGAGATCCTGCACATGGGGCTCGGCGGCGGCATTGCGAAGTCGAGTGTGGCCCCGGGCCCGCACCGCCGCCATCACGGCGTTCTCGGTGGCGGTGACCGAAGGTTCGTCGAGGAAGACGTCGGCTCCTTCCAGGACTCCCGCCTGGATCCGGAAATCGCCGGGCTCGAAGGTCACCCGGGCACCCAGCGACTCGAAGGCGAGGAAGTGGGTATCGAGCCGCCGTCGCCCGATGACGTCTCCTCCCGGCGGGGGGAGAGTCACCTGTCCGAATCGGGCCAGCAGCGGACCGGCCAGGAGAATCGACGCCCGGATTCGCTCGGCCAGGCTGGGATCTGGCCGAGCGATCTCCACGCCCTGGGCCTTCACGGTGACGGTGGAATCGTCCTGCCAGTCCACCTCCGCCCCCAACGCGGTGATAATCTCCAGGAGGGTGTCCACGTCGCGGATCCGTGGCACGTTCTCCAGCGTCACGGGCTCCGACGTGAGAAGGGCAGCCGCCAGACACGGGAGCGCCGCATTCTTGTTGCCGATGGGACGGATGCTGCCCGAGAGGGTGTGTCCCCCCTCGACCTCGAAGTGGGCCATGGATGTCAGAACCGGACGGGATGACAGAAGAGCGATGAACGGGGGGACGCAGGACCAAGCTGAGTTCGGGAGCGAGGCGCCGGAAAGAGGTTCCCGAAGCGCCTGCCGGTCATTGTCCCGACAGAAGTTATCCCGGGGGCCCCGGGTCTACAACCGGGCCACCACGACCCAAGGGTGGAACGTTCGCCGCCTTCCACGTTATTCTGTGCACATGAACATACCCATCCTATCCCTGGTGCCCGCCGTCATGGCCTCCCTGGCCAGCCGCCAGGCCGCAGGCGCCGACACGGTGGTGGCCATCCCGCTCCGGGATGGCTTCGACGTCATCGCCGCCGTCACCGGCGGACTCATTGGCGCCACCTTCCTGGCGGTCCTCCTGGCCTTCCTCTTTCTCTTCATCCAGGCCCGGAAGGTGTCCAGGGCGGTGACGGAAACCCGTCAGCGCATCTCCACCGATCCGGCGCTGGAGCACCTTCGGAAGACCGCGGCCAACGTCGAGGAGATCTCCGGAACGCTACGGGACGAAGTGGGTCGTCTCAGCAAGTCGGTGGGAGACCTCTCCGACCGACTCCATCAGGCCTCGGAGCGGATGGAGGAGCGGATCGAGGAGTTCAACGCCCTCATGGAGGTGGTCCAGTCGGAGGCCGAAGGTGCCTTCGTTGACACCGCCAGCACTGCCAGGGGGGTGCGCAGGGGATTCGGCAAATTGAGCGAGCCGCGTCCTTCCCGCAGGCACGACCGCGACGGCGGCAACGAAAGGGATGCGCTGAAGGCCGACCCTCTCATGGATGATTCGCCGGGTGCTGCCGAGGACCGACGGGAACGGGGAAGCACCCCTCCCGCTGGCGATCCGCTTCGGAGCCCGAGTGAGGCCAACCCCGTTCCGCCCCATCCCACCGACCGCCCCGACACCGAGGGGACAGAGACATGAGCATGGCACCGCAGCGCGATTCCGTCGAGTTCTCGTCGGGCCTGTTTCTGGGAGCCGTCGTAGGGGCGGGTCTCGCCCTCCTGGTGGCTCCGGATCGAACCCCAAGGGCCCGGCTCTTCCGGCGCCTCCGCAAACCTCGGCAACGCGTGGCCAGACGAGCCCGGAAAGTCCGAGCCTCGGCCGGCGCCACCGCCAATCGCTCGGCTCGCCTTGGCGAGGAGCTCTGCTCATTCGCGTCGGAGCTTCTGAGGGCCACAGGGGAGGAGTTGGTGCAAAAGAGGGTGCGGGATCTCTCCTGGCTTCCGTCCCGGCAGACGGGCCCGGGTCATCGACTTCGAAAGGCATCAGACCGTCTGCGAGACCTCAGAGGCAAGTTGGGCTCTGGGGCACCCTGAGCTCCGGACGCCGGATTTCGGTCGTGGCCGCCTACCTCCTGACATCGGTCCTCTGGGCCACTCTCTGGCTCCTGCTCACGCCGGCGGAGCTGCTGGCGTGGGGCCCCGCCACCCATGTGGCCATCGGACAGGGCGTCCTCCAGGCGGCCCACCTCCTCCCTCCCGCGGTCCGATCGGTACTGGAACGCCACCGGGTTCCCTTCCTCTACGGCTCGGTGGCCGCGGACATCTCCTTCGCCAAGAAGTACGCCGACGTGGGCCGACACTCGCACCATTGGCACGTAGGTGAGGAGATCCTGGCCAGCGCCGACACCGAAGAGCTGCATGCGGTGGGCCTGGGCTACCTGGCGCACCTGGCCGCCGACACCATTGCCCACAACCTCTACGTTCCCCGGCGCCTCCTGTTGACGCGGACCACCCAGGCCGTAGGTCATACGTACTGGGAGCACCGGATGGACGTGCAGCTCGGGCATCAGTTCGTCCGCGACGCCCGGCAGGTGGTCCTCCACCACGACCACGACCAGGCCGACGAGCTCTTCGACCGGGTTCTGTCCAGCACCCTCTTCTCGTTTCGAACCAACCGGAGGATCTTCCGGGGAATGATCGCATTCCAGGATGCGGACCGCTGGAAGAAGGTCTTTGACGAGATCCTCCGCCGCTCCCGGTTCGATCTCCCCCTGGAGCTGCGGGACCGCTATGTCCGCCTGGCCTTCGACTACGTCATGGAGCGGCTGGCAGAAGGGCACTCGGCCAGAGCGCGGGCGCTGGACCCCATCGGCGACGCGAATCTGAAGATAGCCAAGCAGATCCGCCGGGAGGCACTGGCGGCAAGCCGGGGCCAGGAAGATCCGGACCAGCTTCTGGAACTGGCCGGCGAATACTTCCCCCTTCCCGGCGAACCCCTTCTTTACGTGCCCAGGACGAGGGGGATCGAGATCCCAGGACTCGGGCCTGACGCGAAAGCCGAGACGGCCGGTGACCAGGAGTCCTCCACGCACTCATCCGAATCCCCGACCCGGCTGTGGACGCCGCGTCGCCTGCGCCGGGAATGACCGGCTCCGCCACACCGAGTTCCCAATGGCTGCCTCAGACCATCAGCCTGGGGATCGGTCTCCTGGTCCTCCTGCCGCTGGTGGGGTGTACGCGTTCCCTTCCGCCGACGCTTCATGACCCTCCCCGGACGGCCACCAGCACCACCGCGGGGCCGAACCAGAGCATGATCCACCTGGCCAGGGTCGAATCGGGCGTGGTGGTGATCGACCTGGGATGGTGGGGGGCCGCCGACGCCCTGGCACGCGGGCTCGATGAGCTCAGTGCCACACCGGAGGAGGTCGTGGCTGTGTTCCTGACCCACGGCCATCGGGATCATGTGGGGGCGTGGAGAGAACTTCGGCACGTGCCCTTTGTCCTGGCACTGGCAGAGGTAGACCTCTTTCTGGGGCAAGAGGGCCCCGAGGGGATCCTCCCGCGGGTCGCCCGCCGGATCGTACCGTCGGATCTCCCCCGACCGGGAGAGGTGGAGGTGGTGCCCTTCGCCTCCGACACCGCCTTCGTCTTCGGGTCCGACACCGTCCATGCCTTCAACGTGCCGGGCCATACCCCGGGAAGCGCAGCCTACCTTCTTGGCGGCACCCTCTTCGCCGGTGATGCCGTCGCCCATTCGCCCACCGGAGGGTTCCAGCCCGCCTTCGCCGCCTACTCGGACGACACCAGCCAGGCCCGGGCCAGCCTCCACACCCTCCGTGCCCGACTGGCTCGTCACGAGCTGGACTACATCTGCACCGCCCACGCCCGCTGCATTGCCGCGGGCCCGGAGTTCTGGAGCGAGGTCCTGGCCTTCTAGCAGGCTGCTCGGACAGGGGGGCGAGCGGTGCGGCCGCCCCCCCTTTTTCCGATCAAACTGTTACGTCTCCTCGAGCCGCTCAGTCAGAATTCGCGCCACCTCGGTCGGATCCGCCTTCCCCCGGGAGCGCTTCATCACCTCGCCCATGAAGAAGCCCTGCAACCGGGTCTCGCCGTCCCGGAAGCGTGCCACCTCCTCGGGGTGTGCCGCCAGGGCGTCCTCGACCCAGGCCTCGAGCCGGCCGGTGTCCGATACGGTCGCCAGCCCCTCTTCCCGCACGATCTCGGCCGGTGTCTTCGCGGCAGCCGACCCGACCTCCACGCCTGCCGCCGACTCCAGCATTCGCCCCAGCACGTCCTTCGCCACGTTTCGATTGATGGTTCCCTCCTCCACCAGATCGATGAGCTCGGCCAGGTGTACCGGACGGACCGGAAAGTCGTCGGCCTCCAGGTCCCGGGCGTTCATGGCGGCCAGCACCGGTCCCATGATCCAGTTGGACGCCTCCTTGGGCGCTCCCGATGTCCGAGCCGTCTCCTCGTAGTAGTCCGCCAGGGGGCGGCGGGCAGTAAGCACGCCGGCGTCGTAGGCCGGCAGCCCGTAGTCCTCCCGGAATCGGGTTCGGCGGGCCGCAGGAAGCTCGGGGAGTTGGGCTTTCACCGCCTCGATGAGGTTTTCCGAAACCTGCAGGGGTGGAAGGTCCGGATCCGGAAAGTAGCGGTAGTCGTGGCTCTCTTCCTTGCTGCGCATGGGGCGCACGTCGCCCCGTCGCTCGTCCCACAGAAGCGTCTGATGCGCCACCTGGCCTCCCATCGCCACAACGTCTCGCTGACGAGCGATCTCCACGTCCAGGGCCCGCTCCACGCCGGAGAAGGAGTTCATGTTCTTGAGTTCCGTCTTGGTTCCCAGCGGCTCCGAGCCCACCGGACGGATGGAGACGTTGGCATCTACCCGAAGCGAGCCTTCCTCCATGTTGCAGTCCGACACCTCCAGGTACTCCAGGACCTGCTTCACACCCGTGAGCCACGCCCGCACCTGCGCCGGAGAGCGAAAGTCCGGCTCGGTCACCATCTCGATGAGCGGCGTCCCCGTTCGGTTCAGGTCCACCGCCGTCGCGCCCTCGAATCGGTCGTGAATGGACTTCCCGGCGTCCTCTTCCATGTGGATCCTCCGGATGCGAATGGCCAAGCGCCCGACCGGGTCCGAGGTATCGTCCGTCTCCACCCGGAAGACGCCGTCGGTGGCGAGCGGCTCCTCGAACTGCGAGATCTGATATCCCTTCGGCAGATCCGGGTAGAAGTAGTTCTTCCGGGCCCACACGCTGCGCTGGTGCACGGTGCAGCCGAAGGCCAGGGAGGCGCGAACCGCCAGCTCAACCGCCTCACGGTTCAGCACGGGAAGGGCCCCGGGGAGCCCCAGGCAGACCGGGCATACGTTCGTATTCGGCACTTCTCCGAAGCCGGTGCCGTCGGGACAGAAGAGCTTTTCTTCTGTCCGAAGCTGCACGTGGATCTCCAGTCCGATGACCGCCTCGTAGCCGGCGTCTGGCGCCCGGTCGGTCATGTGTCCTCCCCGGTGATGCCGTAGCTCACCTCCAGCGCCCTGGCTGCCTGGAGCATCGGGGCCTCGTGCCAGGGGGGAGCCAGGAACTGGCCTCCCAGCGGAGGCCGGTCGCCGCCCCCGCCGGCCACCTCTCCCATGGGGACCGAAACCCCCGGAATACCAGCCAGGTTGGCCGTAACGGTGAAGACGTCGGAAAGGTACATGGCCACCGGGTCCGCGGTGCGCTCGCCGAGCCGAAAGGCGGGACCGGGAGCGGTGGGCGTAAAGAGGAGATCCACCCCATCGGCCCACACCCTCTCGAAGTCCCGAGCAATGAGTGCCCGCACCTTCTGGGCCCGATCGTAGTACTGATCGTGGTAGCCGGCGGAGAGCCCGAAGGTCCCCAGCATGATCCGTCGCACCACCTCAGGCCCGAACCCCCGGGTCCGGCTGGCCCGGTAGAGCTCCAGGGTGGACCGGGCCTCCGACGCTCGCCCGCCGTACCGTACACCGTCGTATCGAGCCAGATTCGAAGACGCTTCAGCGGGAGCCAGAACGTAGTATGTGGACACCGCAAAGCGGGTATGGGGAAGCGACACCTCCCGGATCCGCGCCCCGGCCTCCCGCAGACGTTCCACCGCTTCGTCGTATCGGGCCCGCACCTCCGGCGCCAGGGTGTCGGGAAGATACTCCCGCGGCAGCCCCACCACCCGACCCCGAATCCCCTCGTCCAGGCCTCCGGAGAGATCCGGAACCGGCCGACGCACCGAGGTGGGATCCCGGGGGTCATACCCGGCCACGGCCTCCAGGAGGAGCGCCGCGTCAAGAACCGAGCGGCCGAAAGCACCTACCTGGTCCAGCGACGACGCGAAGGCCACCAGGCCGTACCGGCTCACCCGGCCGTAGGTGGGTTTGACCCCCACCACCCCGCAAAAGGCCGCCGGCTGACGCACCGACCCCCCGGTATCGGAGCCCAACGCGCAGGGCACCACCCCGGCGGCCACGGCCGCGGCCGACCCACCCGAGCTTCCACCGGGCACCCGGTCCCGGTCCCGGGGATTGCGGGTGGGGCCGAAGGCCGAGTTCTCGGTGGACGACCCCATGGCGAATTCGTCCATGTTCGTCTTCCCCACCAGGCGCGCGCCGGCGACCCGGAGTCGGCGCACTGCAGTGGCCTCGTACGGGGACCGGTAGCCCTCCAGGATGCGGGAAGCGCAGGTGGTGGGAAGGTCCAGGGTGCAGAGGTTGTCCTTGACGGCCACGGGCACCCCGGCCAGAAGACCGTCCCCGGTGGGGTGCGTCTCGCCGGCGCGTCCGGAACCCGAATCGGGAGCATCGGGGGCGGGCCCCCCGGGCTTCGCAAGGGCCAGAAAGGCGTTCAGCCCCTCATGGCCCCTGTCCACCGCCCTGGCTTGCTCCAGGGCCTTGTTCAGGTAGTGGTCCGCCGGGACGGATCCCTCCCGGACGGCAGCGGCCATCTGCGCCGCTCCCGCGAGGTCGCCTGCATCCCCTCCCCTCACGAGCCGTCCTCTTCGTCGTCCACAAGTGCCGGAAGTCGGGGCACCAGGAAGAAGCCGTCACGCCACCGCGGCGCCCGGTCCGCCGGCGCACCCTCCGCCAGGCTGTCGGGCTCCAGGCCAGGATCCCGGAACGGCACCGGATCCGAGGGCAGGCGGATGGGGTCCCCGATCTCCGAGATGTCCGCTTCCTCGAGGGTTGCGATATGCTCCAGGATCCGGTTCAGCTCCTCGGTGAGACGGACCGCCGAGGGCCGGCCCTCCGCCGCCGGTTCGTCCTCTCCGAACACATCCAGGCGGGCAAGCGCGGCAATGCGCTCCACCTCCTCCCTGCTTACCGACATCGTCAACCTCCCTTGCTTGGATCCTCGCCGTCGTCAGAAGTCTCGTTCCAGGTCCGCGTAGCGGGCCAGAAGCTTCTTCGGGCCCACCGAGTCGAAGTGCACCACCACCCTGACGTCACGACCGAACCCGCTCACCTCCTGCACGGTCCCCGAACCGAAGGTCCCGTGTCGAACCCTCGCTCCCTTCACCAACCGGGGAAGGTCCTGGTTCAGGCCCTCCTCGAAGGCCCGTTCCTCGGCGGCGCGACCGGCAGCCTCTCTGGCCGAGGCCGCAAAGTCGTCTCCGCGGCGCGCTCCCCTGCCCCGTTGCGCCGACCGTGCACTCCGCTCCCGCTGGAGCCGGGGGGTGAGCCGCTCTTCCACCAGACCTTCGGGAACTGCTTCCACGAACGACGAAAGGGTGCCAAAGGTGAAGTCGCCGGCCCGCCGGCGCTCCCGCGCCCATGACATGAAAAGCTTTTCCTCGGCCCGGGTGATCCCCACGTAGAAGAGCCGCCGCTCCTCCTCGAGCTGAGCCGGCTCGTCGTAGGCCCGGGCCAGGGGAAAGAGTCCCTCCTCCAGCCCCGCGATGAAGACCACCGGGAACTCCAGGCCCTTCGCGTTGTGGAGGGTCATCAGGGTGACCGCGTCCGACTCCGGATCGTGGCGGTCGATGTCGGTGATGAGGGCCACGTGCTGGAGAAAGAGATCCAGGTCGGTGAAGTGATCGGGCGGGCCGCCTTCCCACTGCTCCACCCTCTGCGCGTCAAAATCCAGGGCACCGGCAATGAGCTCCTTCACGTTCTCGGCCCGGTCCTCTCCCTCGGGCCCCTCGTCCCGCAGGTGCGTCAGGAAGTCCAGTTCCTCCACCAGCTCCTCCACCAGGGGCCCCACGCTGACGGTGGCGGCCCGAGCGCTGAACCGCTGGATGAGATCGGCGAAGCGCCGGATGCCCTTCACCCCCCCGGCATGGAGTTCGGTCACCTCGTCGGCCCGAAGCGCGGCCTCGAGCAGCGGAAGGCCCTGGGCGGCCGCCCACTTGCCCAGTCGCTCCTGGCTCGTGCGTCCCACACCCCGCTTGGGTACGTTCACCACCCGGGCAAAAGCGGCCGAATCCAGGGGGTTCGAGATGAGGCGAAGGTAGGCCAGCACGTCCTGGATCTCCCGCCTCTCGTAGAAGCGCACCCCACCCACGATCTGGTAGGGGAGGCCCCTGCGCCGGAACGCATCCTCCAGGGCCCGGGACTGGGCGTTCGTGCGGTACAGGATGGCGAACTCCCGGTAGCGTCCGGCATCGCCCTCCCGCATCCGGGTCTCGATCTCCTCGGCAATCCACCCCGCTTCGTCCCGCTCGTCGGCGGCCTGGACGACGGTGATTCCCTCCCCGGCCTCCCGATGGGTCCGGAGCGTCTTCTCCTTGCGGTGGATGTTCTGGCGGATCACCTCGTTCGCGGCCTGCAGGATGGTGGAAGTGGAGCGGTAGTTCTGCTCCAGCCGAACCACCTCGGCACCGGGAAAGGTGCGCTCGAAGTCCAGAATGTTGCTCAGGTCGGCCCCTCGCCACCCATAGATGGACTGGTCGTCATCGCCCACCACCATGAGGTTCCGGTGCTTGCGGGCCAGCATCTCGAGGAAGCGGAACTGGGCGTGGTTCGTGTCCTGGTACTCGTCCACCAGAATGAAGGCGAAACGCTCCTGGTAGCGGGCGAGGACCTCCTCGTGCTCCTGGAAGACCTCCACCGGCTTCACCAGGAGGTCGTCGAAGTCGAAGGCGTTCTGCCTGCGAAGTGATTCCTGGTACGTAGGGTAGACCCGGGCCACGTTCCGGAGGAAGAGGTCGAACCCGTCGGCGTGCTGTTCCGCGAACTCCTTTGGGGTGACGAGCTGGTTCTTGGCATCGGAGAGCGCGCTTCGAATCGCCTTCGGCTTCCACCGCTTCGGATCCAACTGCTCCTTCTCCAGCGCTCTCTTGATCTCCCGGAGGCTCTCCTCGGCGTCGAAGATGGTGAAGGTGGAGTCCCAGCCAATGCGTTCGGCGTGTCGCCGGAGGAGCCGGGCTCCCAGGGAGTGGAAGGTTCCGATCCAGGAGCCCACCGGATCCCGCCCGAGCTGGTTCCGGATCCGGTCCCGCATCTCGCCGGCGGCCTTGTTGGTGAAGGTGACCGCCAGAATCCGCTCCGGAGGTACCCCGTGGGTCTGGATGAGTCGGGTGAGCCGTGTGGTCAGGACCCGGGTCTTGCCCGATCCGGCCCCGGCCAGCACCAGGAGAGGTCCCTCGACGTGGTCGACGGCTCGGGCCTGCTCCTGATTCAGATCGGCGGAGGCGGTGTCAGGGACGGAATCCGGGGCACCTGCGTCGGAGCCGGGCCTGGTCGACGCCGAGTCGGGAACGGCCCAGGGGTCTGTGGAAGAGCTCAAGGTAGATGTACGGCGTTGTTGATGGCTGAGAGTTTGAAACGGATCGAACGGAGCGCTTCCGGGGGTCCGGGGCCGACAACGAAGGGGCCCTCGGCCCTCAACGCTCCAGCCCCGACGCTACCGACACGGTCTCCTGGTCCTCTGCGGATTCGGCCAGGGGCAGGCGAAGCTGGAACAGGGCACCGTCGGGCCCGCTTCGGGCCAACTCGATATGCCCTTCGTGGATCCGCTCCACAATCCGCTGACTCAACGAGAGCCCGACGCCCCAGCCTCCCGACTTGGTGGTCACTCCCGGCTCGAAGAGCTTGTCCCTGATCTCGGGGTCCACCCCCGGTCCCGTGTCCTCTACCTGAAGGGTGACCCATTCGGGCTCCCGATGGAAGGCCCTCAGGGTGATGCTGCCCCCCCGGCCGGCGAGAGCGTCCAGGGCGTTCTTCACCACGTTCTCCAGTGCCCACGCCAGGAGAACCTCGTTGCCCAGAATCGGCGGGATGGAGCGGTCCAGCTCCACCTCCAGCCGGATTCCCGGTCCGAGACGGGGGATCCGCGTCCGCAGGTACGCCTCCACCGACCGTACCACCGCCCCCACCTCGAGGGGCCGAAGCTCGGTCTCCCGCCCGATGAGCTCGAAACGGCGGCTCACCCGCTCGAGCCGCTCCACGTCCTCCCCGATCTCCCGTGCGATCTCGCCCTCCTTCACGCCACCGGGACGCTCGTCGGGCGTCAACCTCAGAACCTCCAGCCAGCCCTTGAGCGAGGAGATGGGCGTCCCGAGCTGGTGGGCCAGCTCCCGGGCCATGGCGGTCCATGCCCGGTCCTGGTCGGCCCGTCGCTGGAAGCGGATCACCAGGATGCCGGTCACAAAAATGATGAAGAGCCCCGTGACCTGGAGCCAGGGGATCCAACGCAGACGCCGCAGCTCGGGCGGGTCGCCGTAGTAGATGAGGAACTCGGCGGGATTGCCCACCGGCGGGTTCCGTGTGGCCAACTCCCAGGCGTAGCTGCGAACCCGCTCCTGGTCGTCCGGGTCCTCCAGGTCAGCGGCGAAGGGCAGGTTCACAGCCGACTGGATGGTGTCACCGGGCCCGGCCCAGATCAACGGCACCCCCGACTCCAGGATGATGCGCTGGAGGTTCACCAACGCCTCGTCGGCGCCCCGGGGATCGGGCTCCTGGAGCCCGGTCTGGACCTCGGCGAACATCCGGGTCATGGTGGCCGTATCGGCCCTGAACGCGCTGACGATCTGCTCGGTGTAGAGGAGATACCACCCCAGGAGAGCCAGGAACAGAATGACGAGGACCAGGGTCCAGTTGGCCCGGGTCATGGCTCAGGCGGTGAGGCGCGGGGTCCCGAGCAATTCCGCCACCACCGGCGGCAGATCCACGCTCCCATCCTCCGTCTGGTAGGTCTCCAGGAGCGCCACCATGAGTCTCGGAAGGGCCAGCGCCGAACCGTTGAGGGTATGCACGAACTCGGGTTTCTCCCGGGGCGCCGGCCGAAACCGCAGGTTGGCACGACGGGCCTGATAGTCGGTGAAGGTGCTGCAGCTTGAAACCTCGAGCCACCGCTCCACGCCCGGTGCCCAGACCTCCAGATCGTAGGTCATGGCGGCGCTGAAGCCCAGGTCTCCTCCGGCCAGCCGGACCACCCTGTACGCCAATCCCAGGCGTTGGAGAATCGCTTCGGCCTCGGTGGTGAGCTCCTCCAACGCCTCCCGGCTTTGCTCCGGTCGTTCGTATCGCACCAGCTCCACCTTGTCGAACTGGTGCACCCGCAGGAGGCCCCGGGTGTCCTTTCCCGCCGCTCCCGCCTCTCGCCGGAAGCAGGGGGAGTAGGCGGTATAGCGGATGGGGAGGGCCTCCGGGCCCAGAAGCTCGTCGCGGTGCAGATTCGTCACCGGCACCTCGGCGGTGGGAATGAGCCACAGTCCGTCCTGGCTGGTGACGTACGAATCGTCCGCGAACTTGGGGAGCTGCCCCGTCCCGGTGAGGCTCTCGGCGGTGACGAGGTACGGGACACGCAATTCCTGGTATCCGTGCTCCCGGGTATGGATCTCCAGCATCCAGTCGATGAGCACGCGCTGAAGGCGTGCTCCGACGCCCCGCAGGACCGGAAACCCGGACCCTGAAATCCGCGCGCCCCGGGCCAGATCCAGCATCTCCAGCTCTTCGGCGAGCTCCCAATGGGGACGGGCGGCGAAGGGGTGGTGCACCGGATCGCCCCATTCCCGCAGAACCTGGTTGTCCTCCTCTCCTCCGGCGACCACGTCGTCCAGCGGAAGGTTCGGCGTGTTCAGGAGGATCTCCTGGATCCGGTCGTCGTTCTCGGAGACCACCGTTTCCAGGTCCCGGATCCGGTCGGCCACCTGGCGCATCTCGGCGATGAGCTCGTCGGCATCCTTCCCCTCCCGCTTCAACTCGCCAATGGTCCGGGACACCTCGTTCCGGCGCGCCCGGAGCTCGTCGCCCTCGGTGATGGCCTCTCGGCGGGCTTCGTCCAGGGTGAGGATCTCATCCACCGCCTGGCTGCCGCCACTCTCTCCCCGCCGCTCCAGCGCGGCACGAACCTGGTCCGGTTCGCTCCGGATACGCTTGATGTCGAGCATCCGGTCAGCTTCCCCGGGGTACCAGCCGCCGGCTTCCGCACTCCGGACTGGTGTCGTTGCGGAAGATGAAGATCCCTTCCTCGACGTTCAGGGACACCGCCTCCAGCTTTCCGTAGAAGCTGCACTGTCGACCGAACTGTCCGGGTTGCCGGTGGGTCCGAACGGCGTAGGTGACGCCGTACTCCAGCGGGACCGGCTCGCCGGTCGCGTATGCGGCGGTGTCGCTGGGCGCCTCCCGGAGGTCTTCGAAGGCCACGTCGGGAACCGGCGCGATGGCCGCCTCGGAGGTCACCCCCAGTGCCCGCGGAGGCAGGAGGTGGAGCTGCCCGTCGATCCGCTCCACCGCGAAGTCCCACCGGCCCTGGCCCTGGACCGATTCCAGGACCACCCGGCGCCTCTGGAACATGTCATAGGCCGAAGGTCGGTTCAGCTCCTGTCGGTCCAGCGCGTAGAGGGTGGTCTCGATGGGGTTCTCCTGCCATTCCACGGCGAAGGGGTCATCGCCACAGCCGGCCAGGACGGCCGCCAGGAGAAGAAGGACCGGGAGGCCCGAGAGAGTGGATCGCTTCACGCTTACGAACTCCCGGGGCGCCGTAGCGCCCCTCGGGGTCGAGGCAGGGCGACAGGCCCTCCCGCGACCGATAGTTGGGGTCTGGGGTGCTCCGACCGTGGGCCGGGATCAGGCTCGAACTGTACCCGAAAACGGGCGCCGGTGTCAACCCTGGAAACACCCCGTCGTTACTTGACTTTACACCGGGCCCGGGGTAGGTTCCGCGCCGCGTGGCAAGCACTCGGAGAACGGCACCGGGTCGTCAACATGATCGGGGCCCGCATGTCGCCGGACAACCTCAACGGGCAGGGCTCCCAACCAGGAGGACCAGGCATGTCGGAGGCCCCCTTGCGACCGGCGGGATCGCTGCGGCTCCTGGTGGCCGAGGACGAACCGCACATCCGTCGGATCCTCACCACCCTCCTGGAGGACTCCGGCTTTCAACTCACCGTGGCGGTGACCGGCGACGAGGCCCTGGAAGCGCTTCAGGGCGACGAGAACTTCGACCTGGCCCTCCTGGACCTCCTGATGCCCGGACGAACGGGCCTCCAGGTGCTGCAGGAGGCACGAAGCCTTCCCCATCGGGCCGACCTGCCGGTCATCATCCTCACCGCCAAGGGGCAGGATGTGGACCGCCGACAGGCGTTCAGGCTGGGAGCCTCCGATTTTATGACCAAACCGTTCAGTCCCAAGAAACTCCTGGAACGCGTGGATCAGCTCCTGACGCGTAACCCCTGACGCCGTACCTCCACCTCTCCTTCTCCCGGACCATCGACCCGTGTCCACAGCCGACCCGAACCTCCGAATCGTGATCCTGGCCGGGGGCATCGGATCGCGATTCTGGCCCGCCAGCACTCCAGCCCGTCCCAAGCAGCTCCTCCCCCTGGCTTCGGACCGTCCGCTCATTGCCGAGACGGTGGACCGCGCTCTGCAGCTGGTGGGGCCGGATCACCTCCGGATTCTGGCAGGAGCACACCTGATTCCACCCTTCCGGGAGGCACTGGGCCCCCGCGGCGACAAGCTCTTCTGGATAGAGCCCCGGGCTCGGGGCACCGGTCCCGTGCTGGCCTGGGCCGCCCACCGGCTGCAGAAGCAGAACCCCGATGCCGTGATGGTCTCTCTCCACTCGGATCACTTCATCGAACCCCGAGACGCCTTCCTGGAGCTGCTGGTCCGAACGGCGGCCCTGGCGGTCCGGAGCGACCTCCTCTTCACCATCGCAGTCCCCCCGGATCGGCCCGAAACGGGGTACGGTTACCTTCGGCCCGGTGAGCCACTGGACGGGGTCGAGAGCCGGTCCGAACGCGACACCGCCGGACTTCGGGCCTGGAGACTGGGCGCCTTCGTGGAAAAGCCTGACCCGGAAACCGCCCGGCAATACCTCGCCGAAGGCTATCTCTGGAACAGCGGGATCTTCGTCTGGACGGCGGCACGCTTCCTGGAGGAAGTGCGACTCCATGCCCCGGAGATCGGAGATCACCTGCCCCTCCTGGACCAGGGAGCCGACGAAGCCTTCTTCCAGCGCGTCCCCCCCATTTCCGTCGACGAGGCCGTGCTGGAGCGAAGCGGGCGAGTGGGTACGGTGGAAGCCACCTTCCGGTGGGACGACGTGGGCAACTGGAACGCCCTCGGTCGGACTCGTCCCAGCGACGACCAGGGGAACGTCCTGGAGGGGGACGCCCAGGCGGTGGAGGGACGCGACAACGTGGTCTGGGCCGAGGACGGGCCGGTGGTGTTGTTCGGCGTGGAGGGACTCGTGGTGGCGCAGTCCGGAGGGGTGACCCTGGTCACCTCCAGAGAGCGAGCAGGGGACTTGAAGGAGCTTGTGGGCCGTCTCCCCGACCGCCTGCGGGCACCCCGAGCCGACGCATCTCCCCCGACCTCCCGCCAGAAGGAGGACACGTGATCCGCCGCCTTTACCTCTTCGATGACGACGTGGCACGGGGATGGCGCCCCTTTTCCCTTACCCGTCCCGTGGGCGAGCTCCTGTTCGGAGCGCTTCTCTTGCGCTCCCGCATCGAGCGGGCCACCGGTCTCGCGGTGGAGGGCTACCTGGGCCGCCCCGAGCTCCACGGCTTCGAAGAACCCGGAGCACCGCCGGTGCTGGGCGAATCTCCCCAGCTGGGCGCCACAGGTCGGATTATCCTGCTCTCCCGGTACGTTCCACCCCTCACGGAGAGCGGAGGAACCGCCCCGTCCCTGAATCTGCCGAGGGAGCTTCCTCCGGAGGGTATCCAGCTCGTGGCGAACGGAGCGACGGTGGGATGGATGCTTCCGGCTTCGGCACCCCTCATGTCGCTCGAGGCCCTGAGGGATCCGGCGTCCGTGGAACCGGCTCCATCGAACTCGTCACGGCGGCTGGAGCTTCCGGGCAGCCTCCTCCCGGATCCGTGGAGCCTGATGGCCGGGAACGCACGCCGCACCAGCATGGACCTGGAGCTCCTCTTTCCCGGAGGCTCCGGGCCCGGGGTGGACCCGCTCCCGGAACTGGACGGCGTGCGGCGTCTGGGCCCCCATCCGGTGAGTGCCGCCGAGGACGTCGAGGTGGAGCCCGAAGTCGTCCTGGATACGCGGGAAGGGCCCATTCACCTGGCTCGTGGCGTACGCGTGCACGCCTTCACCCGGCTCCGTGGTCCCGCCTTCATCGGGCCCGACTCGGTGCTCCTGGGCGGCACCCTGGAGCGGGTGTCCTGCGGACCGGTGAGCAAGCTCCACGGCGAGGTGTCCGACTCGGTGGTGAACGGATATTCCAACAAGGCCCACCACGGGTACCTGGGGCACGCCGTCCTGGGCCGGTGGGTCAACCTGGGGGCCATGACCACAAACTCGGACCTGAAAAACACCTACGGTACGGTTCGGGTGCCCGCCCCGTCCGGTGACGGAGAGGTGGACTCGGGACTCCTGAAAGCGGGGGTGCTCCTGGGAGATCACGTCAAGACCGGTATCGGCATACTTCTGAACACCGGCTCGGTGGTGGGCGCCGGCTCGAACCTCTTCGGAACGGAGCTGCCCCCTCGAGACGTCCCCCCCTTCTCGTGGGGGACGGGGAGCCGACTCACCGTCTACCGCCGAGAGTCGTTTCTCACCACCACCGAGAGAGTCATGCAGCGTCGAGATCTCCCCCTCAGCCCCGCCATGCACACCCTGCTGACCCGGATCTGGGATCGGGCGAACGAGCGGGAGGGCGACACGTGAGGGTATCCATGCTGGGAAGCGGAAGCCGGGGCAACGCCACCCTGGTGGTGCAGGGCTCCACCTCCATCCTGGTGGATGCAGGGTTCAGCGGGCGCCAGCTGGCACTGCGCCTTCGACGCCTCGGCATGGAACCCGACGACATCGACGCCATCGTCATCACGCACGAGCACGGCGATCACACCCGGGGTGCCGGGATCTTCGGCCGCCGGTACGGGACCCCGGTCTATCTCACCGAGGCTACTCAGGAGGCCTGCGCCAAGCTCTTTCGGGGAGGCGAGGACCTGAGGCTCTATACGCCGAGCCGGCCCTTCCTCATCGGCGCTCTGCAGGTGGAGCCGTTCCTGACGGCCCATGACGCCGTCGATCCGGTGGCGGTCACGGTCCGCGGCATCGAATGCGGCACCCGGGTGGGGATTGCGACGGATCTGGGTCGCCCCACCGCGGGCATCCGGCATTCGCTGGCAGGGTGCGACTTCCTGATCCTGGAGGCGAACCACGACGAGACCCTCCTGCGAACAGGCCCCTACCCTGCTTCGGTGCAGGAGCGCATCGCCTCTTCCTTCGGGCACCTCTCAAACCACGCCGCTGCCCGGTTCGTCTGCGAGCTCCTGCATCCACGCCTTGCCGGCGTCCTCCTGGCCCACCTCTCCCAGGAGTGCAATCGGCCCGATCTGGCCCTCGAGGTGGTAGGTCGGGAATTGAAGCAGGCCGGGTGGAAGGGGTGGCTCCAGGTTGCGTGTCAGGACGTCCCCACCCCCCTCGTGGACATCCACGAACTCCGCCTCCAGGCGGGCCCCTCCCAGCTCAGCCTGTTATAGCTACAGCCCGAACAGCCTCAAGAAGTCGTTGCCCAGGGCCAGGGCCATGATTCCCAGGAGGATCACGAAGCCCACCTGGCTCCACCGCATGCGCTGCTCCACCGAGACGGGTTGACCCCGAACCGCCTCGATGCCAAGGAAGACCAGGTGGCCCCCATCCAGGATCGGAATCGGAAGCAGGTTCAGGATGGCCAGGTTGATGGAGAAGAGGGCCATGAAGCGCAGGAAGAAGGGAAGGCCCTCGGCGGCGGCCTGCCCCGAAGCCTCGCCGATGGTGACAATGCTGCCCAGGTTCCGCGCCGACACCTGTCCGGTGACCAGTTCACCGAGAAAGTTGACGATGAAGACCGTGACCCCAACGGTCTCTTCCCACCCCACCCTTACCGCTTCTACGGGAGGTACCGGCGAGTAGGTGACCGGCGTGGCCGCCTGCACACCGATCTGGCCCACGGTGCGCAGCTCCCCGTCGGGGGTCTGGGCCTCCACCGACGCCGGTGTCACGGTCCACGTCAGCTCCTCCCCGTTCCGGATGATCGTGATCTCGGTTTCCTGGTCTGGCCGCTCCTGGATCCTGGACTGCACCTCGGACCAGAGGGTGACGCGCTCTCCCCCGATGGCCACGATGCGATCGCCCGACCGGATCCCGGCCCGGTGCGCCGGCGCTCCCGGTTCCACGAAGACCAGCTCCGGTTCAACCCAGAACCCCAGGGCCCCCACGGCCCGCCGCCGGTCGGCCCCTGCAGGGGGAAGCTGGAGGGTCACCTCGCCATCGGGCTCGGCGAACCGAACGCTCAACGGACCTTCGGGGGCGTCCAGGAGGGCCTGGCGGACCTGCCCCCAGTGCTCTGGGCTGGCATCTCCGATGGACTCCAGGTAGGCGCCCTCGGGGATCTCGGCCAGTCCAGCCATTCCCTGGGGGAGCTGATCGGCCGCCACCTGCCCCACTCGAACGGTATCCACCTCCGTGCTTCCCCACCCCGCCGCCACGACGGTATAGGCCCCGAAGGCAAAGACCATGTTCATGATGACCCCGGCCGAGATCACCCAGGCTCGGGCCCACACCGGCTTGGCGTCGAAGTCGGATGTCCGAAGGGTCCGCCGCCGGCGAGGAGCGGGCTCCGGCTGCTCCGGCTCACCTTCGTCATCTGGCCCGGACGCCTCTGCGTCCGAGTCCGGTGGCTCCGCCTCCGGCCCCTTTCCACCCTCGATGGCCTCCAGCACCTCGTCGTCCATTCCCCCCATCTTGACGTAGCCTCCCAGGGGAATGGCACTGAGCACGTACTCGGTTTCACCCCGCTGGAATCCCCAGACCCGGGGACCGAGTCCGATGGAGAAACGATCGACCCGAACGCCCACAGAGCGGGCGGCCAGGAAGTGGCCCAGCTCGTGGACGAAGATCAGGACGCCCAGGACAATGATTGTGGCGATAATGGTCATGCGTCAGTACCTGCGGCGAGAGACCGGCTGGTGGTGAGCTCCGAGGCGACGCGGCGGGCTCTGCGGTCCGCCTCCAGCACTCCCTGAATCTCCGAGACGGGCTCCGAGTCCATCCGCTCCAGCGTCCCTTCCACCACCCCAGCCATCCCGGGAAAGCTGAGGCTGCCCTCGAGGAAGGCGGCCACGGCAATCTCGTTCGCCGCGTTGAACACCGTGGGCGCGGTTCCGCCGCTGCGTCCGGCCGCGACCCCGATCCCGAAGAGGGGAAAGGCGTCCCGGTCCACTTCCTCAAAGGTGAGGGGTGACGACCCCACCGGATCAAATGTCCGCAGCTCGGCGTCGGCCAGGCGCTCCGGGTACGTCAACGCATACAAGATGGGCAGCTCCATGGTGGGAAACCCGAGCTGCGCCATCACGGACCCGTCCACGAACTCCACGAAGGAGTGGATGATGGATTGAGGATGTACCACGGCGTCGATTCGGTCGTAGGAGACCTGGTAGAGAAGGTGTGCCTCGATGACTTCCAGCGCCTTGTTGGCCAGCGTGGCCGAGTCGATGGAGATCTTGGCCCCCATCTCCCAGGTGGGATGTCGAAGGGCGTCCTCAGCTTGTACCCCGGCAAGTCGCTCCGGGCTCCACCCCCGGAAGGGACCGCCGGAGGCGGTGATCACCAGACGCTGGACTTCCTCCGGCGAGGATCCCTCCAGGCACTGGAGAATCGCCGAGTGCTCGGAGTCGATGGGGACCAGATCGCCCTGACCCGCCTCCAGCGCCCGCCGAAGCAGATCGCCACCGGCAACCAGCGACTCCTTGTTGGCCAGGGCCAACCGCTTGTCCGCCTCCAGCGCCCGCAGGGAGGGCTCCAGCCCTGCAAACCCCACCAGGGCGTTCACCACCACGTCCGCCTCCTCCATCTGGGCCAGATCCAGGAGTGCCTTCCGGCCGCCCGTCCAGTGCGTGCCGTTGTCCCGGCAGTTCCGGTAGGCCTCCTGGTCGGCCACCACCACCCGCAGGGGACCGTGCCGGGCGGCCTGCGCCTCGAGTCGCTCCACGGATCGGTTGGCCGCCAGCCCCACCACCCGAAACCTGTCCGGATGCCGCTCGATCACGCTCAGGGCGCTCACGCCGATGGACCCGGTTGAGCCCAGGATCGCGATCCGGATGGGAGGCGAGTTCGAAGGGTTCATACAAGCACCACGAGGAGGAAGGCGTAGGTGAGGGGTACCGTGAAATAGATGCCGTCGAAGCGATCCAGGATTCCGCCGTGGCCCGGAAGTAGCGCCCCCGAGTCCTTCACACCGGCCTCTCGCTTCATGACGGACTCCGCCAGGTCGCCGATGGGTGCCACCACCCCCACGGCGAGTCCCAACCCCGCAGCCTGGAGCAGGGGCAGGGCTACGGAACTCTCAGGTCCCATGAAGAGCGCCGCGAAGGCAAGCGCCCCCAGAGTTGAGCCCAACAACCCTCCGACGGCCCCTTCCACCGTCTTCTTGGGGCTCACCGACGGGATCAGCTTGCGTCGCCCCAGGTGCTTTCCCGAAAAGTAGGCTGCAGAGTCCCCGAGCCAGGTCACCAC